>JAHEGL010000077.1:0-14121 GCA_024645145.1 Planktotalea sp. | reverse complement strand
CGCGGTGCATCTCAACGCTGGTGACGTGATCGAGGCGGTAACATACGTGATTGATCCCGATCATGCGCAATACTGCCATTTGGATTTGGAAGAGCAGGCGCAAGTCATTGCGCACGCTGTGGGTGATCGCGGTCCCAACACCGAGTACTTGCACTACACCGCCGCACATCTTGTGGAACTCGGTATTGAAGACGCTGATCTGAATTGGCTCTCAAAGCGCGTAGCAGGCCTTTGTTCATAAAGCTTGGCTTGAGAGCGCAATCTGCGTAAACTGATCGCTAATAAGAAACGTGTCAGGAGCAGTCCCCTTGGACAAGCCAGACCGCGAGGTGCGCGCGCAGTTTTCCCAGCCTTGGCGGCAAATTACGTCAATGCTGATCGTCATCGGCTTGGTTGGAGCCGGAGCATTCGTGGCTTTGCCACGCGTGTTGCCGGTGTTTTTGGCCAATCCATGGCTCAATGGCTTTATTATATTCGTGTTCTTTATCGGGGTTATGGCTTGCTTTTACCAAGTCGGACAATTGATCAATTCAGTCCGCTGGTTAGAGGCATTCGCCTCAGAAAATCGCGAAGACACTGGCATCAAAGCCCCACAATTGCTTGCACCTTTGGCGACGCTGTTGCGCTCGCGCGGGGCAAGGATGCAAATTTCATCCAGTTCAACACGCTCCATCTTGGATTCTGTTGCAACACGCGTTGACGAGGCGCGCGAAATTACGCGATACCTTGTTAACCTTCTGATATTCCTAGGGCTTTTGGGAACATTCTATGGCCTTGCGACAACAGTCCCAGCAATCGTTGACACCATTCGCAACCTGAGTGCCGCTGAGGGCGAAACGGGCGCGGATGTTTTCAAACGCCTGCAATCTGGGCTTGAAGCCCAGATGGGCGGCATGGGCATTGCATTCGGGTCATCGCTATTGGGTCTTGCAGGATCGCTTGTTGTTGGTCTTCTGGAGCTATTCGCAGGGCATGGCCAAAACCGTTTTTACCGCGAGTTGGAAGAATGGCTCTCAAGCATCACGCGTCTAGGATATTCATCTGGTGACGGTGAGGGGGGTGTTGAAAATGCAGCGATGACGGCAGTCGTGGATCACATGGCAGAGCAGATGGAAGCGCTGCAAATGATGTTCACGCAAAGTGACGTCAGCCGTTCTATGGTGGATGACAAGCTTGGTTCACTCACAGACGCAATTTCAAGGATGACCGAACGCATGGAGGCGACAGGCACTGCCACAGATGCCTTGATGCGTGTGGCGCAGGGTCAGGAACAATTGATCGCAAAGCTCGATGGCGGGGTTTTGGGTGGCGACGCGGGAATGGATGCGGAAAGCCGCATGCGTTTGCGTTCGATCGACGTTCAGATGCTGAAAATTCTTGAAGAAATGTCAGCCGGACGCGCTGAAACGATGGCTGAGTTGCGCAGTGATATTGGCGCATTGGGTCGCATGCTGACACAGCCGCGCAAAGCGCCCGCAGGGGCTGCGAAATCAAGCGCTTCGCGCACGCGTGACGGTGGCTAATGGCACTCTCGCGGCGCACAGGTCAAAGGTTCCAAGGCTCTATCTGGCCTGGCTTTGTCGATGCGATGACAGGCCTTTTGTTGGTTTTGATGTTTGTTCTGACCATCTTTATGGTGATGCAATTCGTTTTGAACGAAACGATCACGGGCCAAGAAAGCGAGCTGGATGATCTGGGCCAAGAAATCGCTGCACTTGCGCAAGCGCTTGGTCTTGAACGGGATCGCAGCGAGAAATTAGAGAATGATCTGGGCGCATTAAACGCAACGCTCGATGATACGACACAGCGGGCAGAAGCACAATCAGCCCTTATCGCTTCCTTGCAGCAACAGCGTGCGGAGCAAGACAGTGCATTGTCTCAAGCGCAGGCGCAAATCACGAGTTTTGAGGCGCAGGTCGCTTCGCTTTTGTCCCAACGTGATGATGCGCTGAGCAATTTTGCTGCGTTGGAAGATGCGCAAAGCCAGTTGTTAACCGAGAAAGAGGCGCTTGACCTCGCGCTTGCGTCTGCGCGTACAGAGATTGACGCGCAGGTCGAAGCCGCGCGCCTTGCCGCTGCGGAACGTGAAGCGATGGATGCCTTGATTGCCGATCTTCGTCGGGAGGGTGAGGATAAAGACGCAACGCTCAGTGAACGCGCGCTTGAAATTGCAGAATTGCAAGACGCGCTTTCGGCCGAAGAGCGCGCGCGCCTGTTAGAAGCAGAAGCCGCGGAAGCATTGCGCGCCCGTCTCGAAAACGCGGATGCAGAGCTGACGGCAATGACCCTGAGCTTGGAAGCAGAGCGCAAACAAGCTGAGGAAACACTAACCTTGTTGGCAGCTGCGCGCTCTGCGGTTGAAGACCTTACGGCGCAATTGGCGGCTGCCGTCACTGCAGGGCAAGATACAGACGCAGCGAAAACTGCAGTAGAGAAAGAGCTCTCGGAGGTTTTGGCACAGCTCGCATTGGCGCGTTCAGATTTGGATGCAGCGCGTGATCTTCAAGCTGTGAGCGAGGCGAATAAACTCACCGCGGAAGAGGAGGCAGCAGCACGGATTGCGGCGCTTGAAGCTGCGCAAAAAGCGGCGGAAGCTATGCTGGCAGAAAGACAAACTGATCTGGACACGGCGAACGCGCAACTCTCAGCGGCAGACATCAGAGCTGCGCAAACCAATACGTCACTTGAGAGTGCTCAAACACGTCTAGAAGAGGTCAACGACGCCCTTGCCCGTGCAGAAGCGCAGTTGTCCGATGCGACGGGGTCTTTGAATGAAACCCAGACAGAGCTCGCAACACTTCAAGCCGCGCAGGAGCAATCCATTGCGACAATCACTGCGCTGACTGCAGAACTGGCGCGTACCCGGGACGCCCTTGCCTTGGCCAAGAGCAATTTGAGTGTCGCAATGGATGATAGCGCCTTAGAGCAAACACTGGCAGCGGCTCTTGCGGCAAGGAGTGCAGCAGAGCTTGAACGCGAAGAGGTGCAAAAGCAACTCGCAGCGGCATTGGCTGCGAAGCTTGCAGCTGAGCAAGAGGCAGGTGCACAATTAAGTGAAGCGCAGCAGCAAGCGCTTTTATTGTCAGCTGCGCGCGAAGAACTGGAACAAGAACAGGCGCGTTCAACTCAGGCGGAATTGCAAACAGAAGCTCTAAATCAACAGGTTGCCGCCCTGCGCGCGCAGCTTGGAAGCTTGCAAGCAATCTTGGATGACGCGCGTGTGCAGGATGTGGCGTCACAGGTTCAGTTGCAAAATCTCGGATCTGAGCTGAACGCCGCTTTAGCGCGTGTTGCTGCAGAAGAACGACGTCGACGTGAACTGGAAGAAGCCGAGCGCGTGCGTTTGGAAGAGCAAACCAAAGATTTAGAACGATATCGTTCTGAATTTTTCGGACGTTTGCGGGATGTTCTGGGGGCGCAAGAAGGTGTTCGGATCGAAGGCGACCGTTTTGTCTTTTCCTCGGAAGTTCTGTTTCCTCCAGGTCGTGCAGCCCTTTCAGAGGTTGGGCGCGGGGAGGTGGCAAAAGTCGCTTCTATCTTGCGAGCTGTTGCGGATGACATTCCCGAAGGAATTGATTGGGTGATCCGCGTGGACGGGCATACAGATAACGTGCCTTTGTCTGGGCTTGGTGAGTTTGCGGACAACTGGGAGCTTAGCCAAGCGCGTGCGCTTTCAGTCGTGAAATATATGGTGAATTTTCTTGGGATACCGCCGACGCGCTTGGCCGCGAACGGGTTCGGACAGTATCAACCTGTAAACACAGAAGACAACGATGAAGCGCGCGCGCAAAACCGCCGTATTGAGTTGAAATTCACAGAGAAATAAAAACTGCGACGTGACTAACGTGAAATTTCAAACGTTGCGCTCTGTGCGTCAATCTCTTCACCGTCTCTCATAAAGCGCGCACGCGCTTCGTACACGCCCGATGGCCAAGATGAGGTACGGCGTTTCTTACCGATAGCGCGAAAGAAACGGGCCAGATTCTTTTCCAGCTCATATACTTGGATCCCTTCAAGCCCGTTTGGCCCAATAAACCGCACATCTATTTCATCACCGGCTTTACCGCCGAACATGAAAAAATAGCTGACAAGTGCGGGAGAGTTATCTTTCAAGTCCTGATCGACAGTACCCATTTTTATGTCGCTAAAGTCAGGAACACCTTCGGCAAAACCGATGTCTAGAATTCCACCTTTTTGAAACAACAGCGGCTCGCGCCATAGTGTTTGCTCAATAGGCGCATCACATTTCGCACCCTCAGGCGCAAAAGGGTCAATGGGTTTGCCATCTTTGCGCACAGAGAGGTGTAAATGGGCAAACTCTGTGCGCCCAGTCATCCCCATTTGACCAAGCTTTGCGCCAGCTTCAACTGTCTGACCTTTGCTCACGCTGACAGAGCCTTCGCGCAAGTGGCAATACTGAGTTTGCCAACCATCGCCATGGTCAATCACAAGACCATTGCCGCACTCGCGCCCCTTTATGGCATCGCGGTCCACCTTGCTGTTCCACACGTCGCGCATCCCATCGCGCACGCCAAGAACTGTACCGTCAGCGGCAGCTAGAATATCGACGCCCTTTTGCGCATCACGCGTGGTCGCAACAGCGAAATCGGTACCTTTGTGCGTGTTGTAAGAGCGCGGCCCACATTCGAAATCTTTGAAATTCTCTGTCGCGTCGTGGTCCATATACTGCTGGATGTAGCAGCTTTCGCCAAGTTCACAGTCGACAGGCATCTGTAAAAGAGGAGCCCCCACAGCAGGGGCTGCGAGGGCTATAAATGGTATCAGTAAAAACGCGTGACGCATCAGTCAGCGGTCAACAACGGAGGCTTTTTGCCAGACAAACGCGGCTTTTCCGGGCCTTCGGTCTTAAGAACGATCTTCCCATCCTTAACGCCGACTTTGACAATACCGCCTTTGGCAAGCTTGCCAAACAGCAACTCTTCGGCGAGCGGCTTTTTGATATGCTCTTGGATCACCCGACCAAGCGGGCGTGCGCCCATCTTGCCATCGTAACCTTTGTCCGCGATCCACTCTGTCGCTGCTTTGGACAATTCGAATGTCACGTTGCGATCCATAAGTTGCGCTTCAAGCTGCAGCACGAATTTCTCGACCACTTGCATGATGACCTTTTTCGGCAAAGCACCAAAGCTGATCACTGCATCCAAACGGTTGCGGAATTCAGGTGTGAACGTCCGCTCGACAGCCGCTGTATCTTCACCCTCGCGTGCAGAGCGGCCAAAGCCCATTGCTTCTTTCGCTTGCTCTGCGGCACCTGCATTGGACGTCATGATCAAAACGACATTGCGGAAATCAACGGCGCGGCCATTGTGATCTGTCAGCTTACCGTGGTCCATCACTTGCAACAGTATGTTGAAGACGTCTGGATGCGCTTTTTCGATCTCGTCAAGCAAAAGAACACAGTGAGGATGCTGATCAACGCCGTCGGTCAGTAAGCCGCCCTGATCAAAGCCCACATAGCCGGGAGGGGCACCAATCAAGCGGGATACTGCGTGCTTCTCCATGTACTCAGACATATCGAAACGTAGCATTTCCACACCAAGCGTATCCGCGAGCTGTTTTGCGACTTCGGTTTTACCCACGCCAGTCGGGCCAGCGAATAGATAGTTGCCGATAGGCTTTTCTGGCTCACGCAGACCTGCACGAGCAAGTTTGATCGCTGAGCTCAAAGCCTCAATAGCAGTGTCTTGACCGAAGACAACACGCTTTAAGCTCGCTTCCAGGTCTTTCAGCACTTCTGCATCAGTCTTGCTAACACTTTTCGGCGGGATGCGCGCGATCTTGGCAACGACGGCTTCAATCTCTTTAGCGCCAAGTGTTTTGCGGCGCTTGCTTTCAGCAACCAAACGTTGCGCGGCTCCTGCTTCGTCGATGACATCAATCGCTTTGTCTGGCAGTTTGCGGTCATTTATATAACGCGCAGCCAACTCCACAGCGGTTTTGATAGCATCGGACGTGTACTTAACAGAGTGATGCTCTTCGAAATACGGCTTCAACCCCTTAAGGATCTTCACGCTATCTTCGACAGACGGCTCATTTACGTCGATTTTCTGGAAGCGGCGGCTCAGCGCGCGATCTTTTTCGAAATGCTGACGGAACTCTTTATATGTTGTCGAGCCCATCGTCCGCAGTCTGCCCCCTTGAAGCGCAGGCTTCAGTAAGTTGGACGCATCCATAGCACCGCCAGATGTCGCACCCGCACCAATAACTGTGTGAATTTCATCGATGAACAGAACACTGTCAGGATGTTCCTCAATCTCGGAAACGACGGCTTTCAAGCGTTCCTCGAAATCACCGCGGTAGCGCGTCCCAGCGAGCAACGCACCCATGTCGAGCGAGAAGATCGTTGTCTTTGACAGTACTTCCGGTGTTTCGCCCTGCACGATTTTGCGTGCGAGCCCTTCCGCGATGGCTGTTTTGCCAACACCGGGGTCACCTACCAAAAGTGGGTTGTTCTTGCGTCGACGACACAGGACCTGAATACAGCGTTCGACTTCGCTGTCGCGACCGATCAGCGGATCAACATCGCCCTTGGCGGCTTTCACGTTCAGATCAACGCAATATTTTGCAAGAGCGCTTTCTTTCTTTTCCTCACCGTCCATCGCTGCGGCGGCACCATCTTCGTCCATTTCATTGGAACCAGAGACAGGACGGGAATCGCCGAATGCTGGGTCTTTGGCGACGCCATGCGCGATGTAGTTTACCGCATCATAACGTGTCATGTCCTGTTCTTGCAGAAAGTATGCTGCATTGCTTTCACGCTCTGCAAACATCGCGACAAGCACGTTGGCACCTGTCACTTCGGAGCGGCCAGAGCTTTGCACATGGATCGCTGCGCGCTGGATGACGCGTTGGAACGCGGCCGTCGGCACAGCTTCAGAACCTTCGATATCGGTGATCAGGTTGCTCAGATCATCATCGATGAAGCTTACCAAAGTTTGGCGAAGCTCCTCAGTATCTACGGAGCAGGCTTTCATAACGCGTTCTGCGTCGGGTTCATCGACAAGAGCGAGCAACAGATGCTCCAGCGTTGCGAATTCGTGGCGGCGCGCGTTGGCCAAAGCCAGTGCAGAATGGATGGCTTGCTCGAGTGTTGTTGAAAATGATGGCACGGTAGTGCTCCTTTTCTTGGACCCTGTCCGAGGATACCGGTCAGATTAGGCCTGTTGTCCTAAAGTTTGGTCTATATTCAGCCAGCTTCAAGGTCTTTATTACTTTTTCTCGATCAACTTTGATGTGACGGGTGTCATAAAATGGCTGATCGACGCTTATGCTTAGAGTTAGGGCCGCGTCAAAATTTGTCACGGCGTTTGCGAATTTCAGTAAACACATCCACAGGCGATGCGTCCGGCATACCAAGATGCGCCGCAATCTGCGGAATATGGGCGCGCAAAAAAGGGTTCGTTGCGCGTTCACGTTTAAGGGATGAGGGCACAGTGGGCGATCCCGCCGCGCGCGCCAGTTTAGTTGCTCTCCGCCTAGAGATAAGGGCGGCATTGTCAGGTTCAATGGTCAAAGCAAATCTTGCGTTGGTCGCTGTGTACTCGTGACCTGAATAAAGGATCGTATCATCTGGCAAAGCGTTAAGCTTGTTCATGCTGTCAAACATCTGTGCGGCTGTGCCTTCAAACAAGCGCCCACAGCCGAGCGCCATGAGGCTATCTGCCGTGAAGGCTGCATCCAGTTCAGGCAGATGAATAGCGATGTGGCCTAACGTATGCCCAGAGACGTCAATGATGTTTGCTGGCGTGCCTAAAATGTCAATGGTGTCGCCTTCGCTGACAGTTTGTGTAAGCGGTGGTAATCGATGCGCGTCTGCTGTTGCGCCAATCACAATCAATCGCTCGCGTCCGTTTAATCCGTCGAGCCCATCTACGTGATCTGCATGATGATGGGTCAAAAGAACGGTGCTTAGCGTCCAGCCTTTCGTTCTGAGTGTCTCGTTAATCGGGGCTGCTTCGGGAACATCGACAAGAGCAGCTTCGTTTGTCTCAAGGTTGCCTATCAAAAACGCATAGTTGTCTTGCAAGCAGGGTATTGTCACGACTTCATAAGGCATAGTAATTCAGCTCCGGCTTGTTATGTGATAGGATTAGAGTGGCTGATCGAGTGAGGCGCTGCAATGCATCTTGATGTGCAAGACCTGCGAAATTTTTACTACCGCTCTTCTTTAGGGCGCGCTGCGCAGCGCGCTGTGCGCAATCGAATGCTGAAACTTTGGCCCGAAGCTCAGGGACAAACAGTCGCTGGGTTTGGTTTCGCTGCGCCGCTGATGCGCCCCTATTTGAAAGACGCACGTCGCGCAATTGCTTTGATGCCTGGGCCGCAGGGGGTCATTCCCTGGCCCGCGGGCCTGCCAAATGTGTCTGTCCTTTGCGAGGAAATGCTCTGGCCCATCGAAACGGGACGGGTGGATCGACTTGTCGTGATGCATGGGCTTGAAACGTCAGAAAACCCAACGGCGGTTCTTGAAGAATGTTGGCGTGTTTTAGGGCCTGGGGGGCGTGCACTGTTTATCGTGCCCAATCGCGCTGGCCTTTGGTCACGCAGTGATGCAACGCCGTTCGGATTTGGCCGGCCCTATACGCTCGGCCAGCTCGAAACACAGCTAAAACGCCATGAGTTTTTGCCAGAACGTCACTCAGCAGCGCTTTATCAACCGCCCAGCACCAAGCGTGCTTGGATGAAATCTGGCAGCTTTCTGGAAAAAGTGGGTGGCAAAATCCCCGCTGTGTTTCCTGCGGGTGTTCTCATCGTGGAGGCGTCAAAGCGTGTTCATGCACCAACAGGGCGTGCAAAACGCTTGCGTGTCCCTAGTCCCTTAGAGGTTCTTTCACCCAAACCTGTTCCAGAATCTGCGGTGGGTTTGCGGTCTGAGCGAAAGTAAAAAAGTTCTGCTGAGGCCAAGGAATCAGCTAAATTCACGAAATCCTTCGGTTTTTGTCACGAATTTACCTGCGCATCTCGTCGCACTTGCCTCATCGTCATAAAAATAAGGGACCAAGTGTTCACGCAATTGTATCAAGATATGTTGCGATGCGGCAAACCCTCTGCTACATCGGCCCAGAATTTCACGCACCAACGTCAGTTGGAGCTCCATCGCTCTCGACCTGATCTTTTGTTTTCAGGAAAAAGAGCCAGAATATCGAAAGGGTGGACGTGTCCGAAACAGCTTCGATTTCTTCAGGTATCGCTGCGCGCTATGCCTCGGCAGTTTTCGATCTTGCCAAAGACGGTAAGGCCATCGCAAAACTCGAAACCAATGTTGATGATTTAGCAGCGGCGCTCGATTCCAGCGCTGAAATGCGCGATCTGATCTCTTCGCCGGTCTATTCCCGCGATGTTCAGGGCGCGGCGATTGATGCGATCTCCAAAAAAATGAAGTTGCAGCCAATCATGGCAAACACGCTCAGCCTTATGGCGTCCAAGCGTCGTTTGTTCGTGTTGCCGCAACTTGTGTCACAGCTGCGTGCCCTTATCGCAGAGGACAAAGGTGAAGTGACGGCGGAAGTTATCTCCGCAACTGCAATGACCAAGGCGCAGTCAGCCAAACTGGCGAAAACGCTGAAGGCCAATGTGGGCAAAGACGTGAAGATTAATGCGGCCGTTGATGAAACTCTCATCGGCGGTCTTATTGTAAAAGTTGGCTCGAAGATGATCGATACGTCGATCCGCTCCAAGCTCAATTCCCTCCAGAATGCAATGAAAGAGGTCGGATAAATGGGTATCCAAGCTGCAGAAATTTCTGCGATCCTGAAGGACCAGATCAAGAACTTTGGCAAAGATGCTGAAGTTGCTGAAGTAGGTCGCGTACTGTCCGTCGGTGACGGCATCGCGCGTGTTCACGGTCTGGACAATGTTCAGGCCGGTGAAATGGTCGAATTCCCCGGTGGTATTCAGGGCATGGCCTTGAACCTCGAAGCGGACAACGTCGGTGTTGTTATCTTCGGTTCTGACCGTGACATCAAAGAAGGTGACACAGTCAAGCGCACCAACTCTATCGTTGACGTTCCAGTCGGCGACGAGTTGCTTGGCCGCGTTGTTGACGGCCTTGGTAACCCGCTTGACGGCAAAGGCCCGATCAAAACAACAAAGCGTGTTGTTGCGGAAGTTAAAGCGCCGGGCATTATACCGCGTAAATCCGTTCACGAGCCGATGGCGACTGGCCTGTAGTCCGTTGACGCGATGATCCCAATTGGTCGTGGCCAGCGAGAGCTGATCATTGGTGACCGTCAGACAGGCAAAACTGCTGTTGCTCTGGACGCGATCCTGAACCAAAAATCTTACAACGAAGCAGCTGGCGACGACGAAAACAAGAAATTGTACTGCGTCTACGTTGCGATCGGCCAAAAGCGTTCCACAGTGGCGCAGTTGGTTAAGAAGCTCGAAGAGAGCGGCGCGATGGAATATTCCATCGTTGTTGCGGCAACAGCGTCCGAGCCTGCACCTTTGCAGTTCCTCGCGCCATATGCTGCGACATCCATGGCTGAGCACTTCCGCGATAATGGTCGTCACGCTTTGATCATCTATGATGACCTTTCCAAGCAAGCGGTTGCGTATCGTCAAATGTCCTTGCTTCTTCGCCGCCCACCAGGCCGTGAAGCGTATCCAGGTGACGTTTTCTATCTTCACTCACGTTTGCTTGAGCGTTCTGCGAAGCTGGGCGATGATGCGGGCAACGGTTCTTTGACAGCTCTGCCGATCATTGAGACACAGGGCGGCGACGTTTCTGCGTTTATTCCGACAAACGTGATTTCGATCACAGACGGTCAGATCTTCTTGGAAACAGAATTGTTCTTCCAAGGTATCCGTCCAGCTGTGAACACAGGTCTTTCTGTTTCTCGTGTTGGTTCATCCGCTCAAACAAAGGCGATGTCCTCTGTTGCGGGTCCGGTTAAGCTCTCCTTGGCTCAGTACCGCGAAATGGCGGCGTTTGCTCAGTTCGGTTCCGACCTCGACGCGGCGACGCAGCAGTTGCTGAACCGTGGCGCGCGTTTGACAGAGTTGATGAAGCAGCCACAGTATTCACCACTGACAAACGCTGAAATCGTTTGCGTGATTTATGCTGGTACAAACGGCTTCCTCGACAAGATTGAAGTGTCTGACGTTGGTCGTTATGAGACGGGCATGCTCGCACACATGCGTTCCAAGCACGCAGCGCTTTTGGATGAGATCACCAACAAAGATCAGAAGATCAAAGGTGAGATTGCCGACAAACTTAGTGCAGCACTTACCGAATTCGCTTCTGATTTCGCGTAAGGGGATCTGACAGATGGCAAATCTTAAAGATCTCAAAAATCGGATCGAGAGTGTGAAAAACACACGCAAGATCACGAAAGCCATGCAAATGGTTGCCGCGGCGAAACTTCGCCGCGCGCAGGAAGCTGCTGAAGAGTCACGTCCTTACACCGAGCGTTTCAACGCTGTGATGTCGGGACTGGCTGCTTCTGTCGGTGGTTCAGACTCAGCGCCAAAACTTTTGAGCGGTACAGGTAGTGATCAGACACATTTGTTGGTCATTATGACGTCTGAGCGCGGTCTTTGCGGTGGTTTCAACACGAACATCGCCAAGAAAGCACGTGCACACGCAGACACGCTTCTCGCAGCTGGTAAGACGGTCAAGATTTTGACCGTTGGCAAGAAAGGCCGCGACAGTCTCAAGCGTGACTTTGGTCAGTACTATATGGGACACGTTGATTTGTCTGAAGTCAAACGCCTTGGCTATTCTAACGCTCAAGACATCGCTTCTGATGTTTTGGCGCGTTTTGATGGCGGTGAGTTTGATGTTGCGACATTGTTCTACGCGACGTTCCAGAACGTAGTTACCCAAATCCCGACAGCGCAGCAGATTATCCCTGCGGCGTTCGAAGCGGAAGAAGGTGCTGAAGCAGCAACGCTTTATGACTACGAGCCGAACGAAGAGGCCATCTTGGCCGACTTGCTGCCACGCGGTGTCGCCACTGCGATTTTCTCAGCTTTGCTGGAAAATGCGGCGTCAGAGCAAGGCTCTCGTATGTCTGCTATGGACAACGCAACACGCAACGCGGGTGACATGATCGACAAGCTGACGATCCAATTCAACCGTTCCCGTCAGGCCGTCATCACCAACGAGCTGATTGAAATCATTTCGGGCGCAGAAGCGCTCTAAAATATCGGAGTTTACGACATGGCAAATGCAGTCGGAAAAATTACTCAGGTCATCGGCGCCGTCGTTGACGTGCAGTTCGAAGACAATCTACCAGAGATTTTGAACGCTCTGGAAACACAAAACCAAGGTAAAACACTTGTTCTCGAGGTTGCTCAGCACCTCGGCGAGAACACAGTGCGTACCATTGCGATGGACGGCTCTGAAGGTCTTGTACGTGGTCAAGAAGTGATCAACACAGGCAACCAGATTTCTGTTCCGGTTGGTACAGCAACACTTGGTCGCATCATGAACGTTACAGGCGATCCTGTTGACGAGCAGGGCCCAGTTGACGCGGAAGCACGCCGCCCAATCCACGGCGACGCGCCAACGTTTGAGCAGCAGTCCACAGCGACAGAAATCCTAGTGACGGGCATTAAGGTTATCGACCTTCTCGCGCCTTACACGAAGGGTGGTAAAATTGGTCTCTTCGGTGGTGCGGGTGTTGGTAAAACAGTTCTCATCATGGAACTCATCAACAACATTGCGAAGGTTCACTCCGGTGTTTCCGTTTTCGCGGGTGTTGGCGAGCGTACGCGTGAAGGTAACGACCTTTACCACGAGATGATCGAATCCGGCGTTATCGTTCCTGATAACCTGCCAGATTCCAAGATTGCTCTGGTTTACGGTCAGATGAACGAGCCTCCCGGTGCGCGTATGCGTGTTGCTTTGACAGGTTTGACACTGGCCGAGCAGTTCCGCGACGACACAGGTACAGACGTTCTGTTCTTCGTTGATAACATCTTCCGCTTTACACAAGCTGGTTCCGAGGTTTCCGCCCTCTTGGGTCGTATTCCTTCTGCGGTTGGCTACCAGCCAACACTTGCGACAGACATGGGCGCGATGCAGGAACGTATTTCTTCCACGAAGAACGGTTCCATTACATCGGTTCAAGCGGTTTATGTTCCAGCGGACGACCTTACTGACCCGGCTCCAGCGACATCCTTTGCGCACCTCGATGCGACAACGGTTCTGGATCGTTCGATCTCTGAGAAAGGCATCTACCCGGCTGTTGACCCACTTGGTTCCACATCCCGTTTGCTTGATCCACTGATCATCGGCGACGAGCACTACAAGGTTGCGACAGACGTTCAGCAGGTTCTTCAGCGCTACAAATCGCTTCAGGACATCATTGCGATTTTGGGCATGGACGAACTGTCTGAAGAGGACAAACTGGCTGTTGCGCGTGCGCGCAAGCTAGAGCGTTTCTTGTCCCAGCCGTTCGACGTTGCGAAGGTCTTCACGGGTTCTGACGGTGTTCAGGTTCCAATGGAAGACACGATCGCGTCGTTCAAAGCGGTTGTCGCAGGCGAGTACGATCACCTTCCAGAGGGTGCCTTCTACATGGTTGGCGGCATCGACGAAGTGATCGCTAAAGCCGAGAAAATGGCCGCAGACGCAGTTTAATCGTTGATTTGGTTGGTGCTGGTTTCGATCAGCACCGCCGACAAAGGAGACGAACATGGCAGATACAGTGCAGTTCAATCTGGTAAGCCCAGAGCGTAGCCTTGCATCTATGCAGGTGAACGAAGTGCAGATCCCTGGCTCTGACGGTGACATGACAGCAATGGCTGACCATGCTCCAACCATCACAACACTGCGCCCCGGCGTTTTGAAAGTGACTGGTCCAGAAGGTGATGCAGAGTACGTTGTCACTGGCGGTTTCGCAGAAATCGGCGAAAGCGGTATTTCCGTCTTGGCTGAACGCGCAATTGCGAAAGCTGATATGGATCAAGCGACGCTCAAAGGTATGGTTGATGCGGCGACAGATGCATTTGCAAAAGCACAAGATGCCAATAGCGAAGCAGCAGACGATATTGCTAAAACGCTCGCGGATACAGTTGCTTTGGGTGATGCCCTTGGAATAAGCGTTAACTAACTTAGCGCTCGATACAGAATACGAGTCCTTCCAATTTCGT
>JAHEGL010000237.1 GCA_024645145.1 Planktotalea sp. | reverse complement strand
GCGCTTTATCAACCTGAACCGTGAGGGCTATCAGGGCTTCACACTCTGGGAGCACACACGATACTCGCTTCAGCGTGTTTTGCTTGGCTTCTTGTTGGGGTCTTTGATCGGCATTCCGCTTGGTTATGCGATGGGTCTGACGAACTGGGCACGTGGTTGGTTTGATCCGATCGTTGAATTTATGCGCCCCGTTCCACCGCTTGCTTTGATCCCTTTGATGATCATTTGGTTCGGCATCGGTGAAACATCCAAAGTGATCTTGCTGTTCCTAGCTGCGCTCTGGATTATGATTATCGCTGCGCGTTCCGGCGTGTCGGGTGTGGCCATTGCCAAGGTCCATGCGGCCTATTCTTTGGGGGCGTCCAAGTGGCAAATCCTGAGCAAGGTTATTGTACCAAACTCACTACCTGAGATCTTTACAGGAGCACGGGTTGCAATGGGCGTTTGCTGGGGCACAGTTGTTGCGGCGGAACTCGTCGCGGCGGAAGTTGGTCTTGGCAAGATGATTGTTGTTGCCTCCAAGTTCCAACTCACTGATATCGTTCTGGTAGGTATCATTCTGATCGGCATCATCGGCTTCTTGATCGACGTAGGTGTGCGTGCGCTGGAGACTTGGCTCGTGCCTTGGAAAGGTAAAGTATAGCACTTTCAAATTTTGATGCGAAAACTAGGGGCTCTTATGGGCCCCTTTTTAATGAGTTTAGATTTGAACATGGCTTAGAGCCCAAATCGACCCATGTTGCGCGCAGCACGAATGACCGGTTTTGGTGCAATGCCCAAGCCACGTTCGGACTGACACAACTCTCAACCGAATCATTGAACGAACGAACGTTCGTTCATTATTAGTGTATATCTCAAATCGATGCTTTCGCATCCGATCCATTGAAAAGGGGTTCACGATGAAACGAAGAGATATGCTAGCGGGCGCAGGCGCAACCGTAATGTCTGGGCTACTCCCCTGGACAGCCAAGGCGCAGTCTACAAAAGCGCCGAACTTGATTGGTTACCTTCGCACCAACTGGAGCCGCGATCCGTTTTCATTCGGCACCTACTCACATATTGCGAAGGGATCGCAACGAAAAGACCACCGCCACTTAGCTGAGCCGGTGGCTGATAAAGTTTACTTTGCTGGTGAGGCGGCTAACCCAGATCGCAATAGTTCTGTGCATGCAGCATTGGAATCTGGGCGTTCAGTTGCAAGGCAGGTTGCTGCGAGCGGCCACAAACGTGTTGGTCTGATCGGTGCGGGTGTGTCTGGCCTCGCCGCCGCGCATGCCATGTCAAATGCAGGTCTTGACGTTCACGTGATTGAGGGTCGCGACCGCATCGGAGGGAGGGTCTATACTGATCGCTCGCTTGGATTTGCCGCTGATCTAGGGGCAAGTTGGCTGCATGGAATTGACGGAAACCCGTTGACCCCCGTTATCGAACAGGCGGGCATGCGCAGCACCGTGTACGACACGGATGCGATCATACGTTCAGAAGGACGCGAAGTTGCATGGCAGGATTTACCTGACCGGAGCGCTGACATTGTCGAGTATCAAAACGATGCAGGCGCTGCAAAGGATGTACTTAACATATGGGCCTATTTATGGACGGATGATTATGGCGGAGACGAGTTGCTGTTCCCTGATGGGTACGACCAGATATTGCCACTTTTCAAAGACGGCTACAGGCTGGATTTAAATGAGCGCGTGACTGCGATTGACTACGCCTCCAATCAGGTGCGCGTGACTTCGAATGTCACCATACATGAGTTTGATGCTGTCGTTGTAACTGTCCCACTGGGCGTTTTAAAAGCCGGAGACATCGCATTCGATCCTGCGCTGCCCAATGACAAACAGAGTGCTATTGATCGCCTTGGTTATGGCACACTCGATAAGATTTACCTGCAATTTGACGAAGTTTTCTGGGACGCTGACGTACAAAACATTGTCACCCCGTTCACAGATTACCCACGCGGGCACTACAATAGTTGGATGAACCTTTATCCAGTAACAGGAGAGCCTGTTCTCATATGTTTCAATGGTGGCCCTGCCGCATATGCACTATCATCAGAAACGGATGAAAACGTTGTTGGTCAGGCGCTAAGCACCATTCTGAATGCCTACGATCGAGGAGACTAGCCATGATCGAAAACTTGGCACCTGCACCATCAAAACGAGAAATCGCATCAGAAAAGCGCCGAAATCACATTCTAGAATCTGCGATCGCGTGTTTCATCGACAAAGGTTTTCACCAAACTGGCATGCGCGATATCGCGGCACGTGCCGAGGTCAGTATTGGAAACCTCTATAATCATTTTCCGGGCAAGCATGATTTTCTAATTGGGCTGGCGAATTTGGAGGGGGAGATGATTGCCCCCTTCATCGAAAACCTTGCAGTCGAAGGTCCAGCAAACGAGACGTTCAATGCATTCCTGCAGGACTACTGGGCAATTGTTTCAGACAAGGATGTCGCAATCCTCACTGCTGAGATCACAGTAGAAGCGATGCGGATGCCCGATATTGCGAAGCTGTTTCTTGAGGTGCGCCGTAGTCTTGCTCATGCCCTGTCGGCTCTTCTTGAAAAAGGATTAACACAAGGGATCTGGCGACCTTCGGGGGATCCATTGCACACTGCCAATTTTATCCTTGATACGATTGAATGCGCGGCGGACAGGCAGGCAATCGATACGACTGACTCACAAACTCAACTGGCGCACTTAGAAAAATTCTTAATTGCCAACTTGGGAGCTGAAAACACCGTTCACGAAAGGTGACATCCTATGGCCCAAGATATTATTGCACGCATATTGATGACGGAAGACGCTGCTGATTTAACCGAAGATCAGGTCCGCTGTTTCAAAGATAACCCAAATCTACTGGAACTTGTCGGAGATCGCGAAACTCTTGGGCTTCACAATTTATGGCGGATTCTTTGGATCGCTGTGGCATTTGTTGCTGTATCGAAAATCATCGCGGTAAAAATCAATGATGAAACTGATCAGTTCCTTGTCAATGTCGCGAGTGATCTTGTGTTTGAAATGGGTGCAGCGCTAATCGGAAGCGTCGCAACCGTAATTTTCATCGAGTACCAGAATAAGCGACAGTTCAATGAAAATATGAAATTTAGGTCGAACTTGCTGAAACGCATCGAGCAACTACCCGAAGGCACTTTTGTAAATGAAAAGTAACGCGGAAGAACTGACACCAAAGAGTTCTTAGAAACGAAAGCAGCCATTGGCGCAGCCGCAACGAATGTCCGCACTGTCCCGCAAAGCCGTCATTCACGCCAATTGCAGCGAAAGTCCGCTTTGAGCCCATAGTGTGAATTCGATTTTCGTGCCGCGTGCGCTCGCGGCAAGGGAGATGAGGGAAACACACAATTGCCGCCATTGCACATAAGGATGAAAACCAGCCGTTCGTCTTACTTGCGGCGAAGGAGCGAGCGCCAAGGATCGAAGCGTGGACAAACCCGACTTATGCACACACGGCTATTGCTGAAGCAGAATTATACCACATAGGCGGTATCGCATATTTACCACTTTAAGATTTTTCACAAAACCGGTCGTCTAAATGAAGGTCTTGAATGGATCATTCGGTCTTAAGGCATTGCGATACCCTCTGACTTAGATTGTGATCCCGCCGTCAACTCCGATGATCTGGCCGGTGATGTTGTGCGCGCTATCACTGCAAAGGAAGGCGACAGTACTGGCTACATCCTCTGGAGTTTGAGGACGGCCCATCGGGACATATTGTTCAATGCGGTTTTTGAACACTTCTTCTGCGTCTCGCCCTTGAACGCCTGCGCTTGCATCGGCCATCACAGATCCCAGTGTTTCCCACAATGGGCTCCAAACGAACCCGGGGCAGACCGCGTTTACGGTCACACCATGGGGGGCAAATTGGCGTGCCAATACGCGAGTGAACCCATTTGCGGCGGATTTTGAGACGCTATACGGCGGCATAAAGGGTGCCGCGATGACCCCCGTTATTGAGGTCACATTAACAATTCTGCTGTCACCATGTGCGATCAAAGCATCATAGCTTGCGGCGGCGAAGTTACGAATGCTCTTAACATTGACTGCAAAGGTGCGGTCCCAATCTTCTTCGGTATTTTCAGTAAATGGCTGTCCTGGCGCAGATACGATCCCTGCATTATTGATCAGATATCGCACGGGGCCCATGGTTTCGTGAATCTGGACGACGGTCTGATTAACCATATCTTTGTCCGCGACATCACAGGCA
>JAHEGL010000232.1:3781-4239 GCA_024645145.1 Planktotalea sp. | reverse complement strand
GCTTATGGCGTGGACCGCGTTGTGGCGATTACCGAAGACGGGCGCGGATACATCTGGCACGAGCTGAACGATTGCGGCGCGAAAGCCTATGACGGCTCGCCCACAGGGGAGGCATGCCCGCCCCGCGGTGAATTTACCGGTGAAATGCTGGAAGGAAATAACTGATGCCTGATCTGCTGATCGAACTGTTCTCCGAAGAAATCCCAGCGCGTATGCAGGGCAAAGCGGCGGATGATCTGAAAAAGCTGATGACGGACGGTATGGTTGAGGCGGGTTTGACTTATGCCTCTGCTGCGGCATTCAGCACGCCGCGTCGCTTGGCTTTGACAGTTGAGGGGGTTCTGGCGGAAAGCCCGACTGTGCGTGAAGAGCGTAAAGGCCCAAAAGTTGGCGCGCCTGATAAAGCGATTGAGGGGTTCTTGCGCGGCGCAGGTCTGAGCCGTGATCAGCTTGAAGAG
>JAHEGL010000232.1:0-3771 GCA_024645145.1 Planktotalea sp. | reverse complement strand
AGACACGCCCAAAGGTGCCGTCTATTTCGCGAGCATCGAAAAGCAGGGTCGCCCTGCGGCAGAGATTATTGCAGAGGTTCTGGAAAACACGATCCACAATTTCCCATGGCCAAAGTCCATGCGTTGGGGCAGTGGATCTTTGCGTTGGGTACGTCCTTTGCACTCAATCATTTGCGTGTTGAGCGATGAGGCTGGCAGTGAAGTCGTGCCGTTGGATGTGGATGGGATTGTTTCGGGCAAAACGACTTTTGGCCATCGTTTCATGGATCCCAAACAGATCACGGTAAACGGATTTGAGGACTACGAGGCGCAGCTCAAGCGCGCGTTCGTCGTGCTCAACGCAGGTGAGCGCGCCGATGCGATTTGGGAAGACGCCAAGAACCAAGCTTTCGCCAACGGCCTTGAAGTCGTTGAGGACGCAGGACTTTTGCAAGAGGTCGCCGGGCTTGTGGAATGGCCTGTTGTCTTGATGGGTGAGATCGCCGAAGATTTCCTTGAGTTGCCGCCTGAGGTTTTGCAGACCTCGATGAAAGAGCATCAGAAGTTTTTCTCTGTGAAGAACCCGAAAAGCGGATGGATCGAGCGGTTTGTCACGGTGGCGAACCGTGAAACGACCGACAATGGCGCGACGATTTTGGCGGGCAATCAGAAAGTTCTGTTTGCACGCTTGTCCGATGCGAAGTTCTTCTGGGAAAACGATTTGCGCGTCGCGTCGGCAGATATGTCATCGTGGACCGATGCTTTGTCGAATGTGACCTTCCACAATAAGCTTGGTACACAAGCTGAACGGATCGGACGCATCTCTGCTTTGGCGCGTGAATTGGCTCCTATTGTCGGAGCTGACGCGGGTGAGGCGGAACGCGCCGCAAAACTGGCGAAGGCGGATTTGTCGTCTGAAATGGTCTACGAATTTCCTGAATTGCAAGGCTTGATGGGGCGGTATTATGCAGAGGCGGCTGGCGAAAACGCAGCCGTCGCGGCGGCGGCGCAAGAGCATTACGCGCCTTTGGGGCCATCGGATGATGTGCCCACAGCGCCTGTATCTGTCGCTGTGTCTTTGGCCGATAAGATTGATACGCTGACAGGTTTTTGGGCGATTAATGAGAAGCCGACAGGCTCGAAGGATCCGTTTGCGCTACGTCGTGCGGCTTTGGGCATTATTCGGTTGGTCATCGAGAACGATAAATCGTTGGCTCTGAACAGTGTTTTTGCCATTGCAAATGACAAAGCGGACTCCGCGAATTTGCTATCGTTTTTTCATGACCGCCTCAAGGTCTACCTGCGCGAACAGGGCGTGCGACACGATGTGATCGACGCTTGTATTGCCATGGACGGGAATGATGATCTTGGACTTTTGGTCAAACGTGCGGTCGCTTTGGAAGCCTTCATGAAGACAGAAGATGGCACGAACCTTTTGCAAGGCTTCAAACGTGCGAACAACATTCTGTCCAAAGAAGAAGAGAAGGACGGTGTCGAGTATTCTTACGGTGCAGATGTGAAATTTGCCGAGACTGATGAAGAACGCGCATTGTTCAAGGTCTTGACTGCTGAGGCTCCGGTGATTGAAGCGGCGCTGAAAGCAGAGGATTTTGCGGCTGCGATGACGGGTATGGCAGCGCTACGCGCGCCGATTGACGCGTTCTTTGAAGCGGTACAAGTGAACGCTGACAATGCGACGGTGCGGCGCAATCGACTGAATCTGTTGAGTGATATTCGTAAGCTTGTCGGCTCTGTTGCGGATCTTACGCGCGTTGAGGGCTAAGATATTGAGCGCGCGGGGCGCGTGCGCTTTTTAAGCACACCCTTTGGGGTGTGCGATGCGCCTCCGGCGGGGATATTTTTGGAAAGAGGAAGCGTGCAGAAATGCTGCGCTTGCACGATGGCAATTCAAGGCTATGCTGCGCGCAAGCTTTGAGGATGCCGCAGTGCAAAACAACCCGCATACAACTTTGATCACCGCTACAGCCCCAGTATCACCACAAACCCATGGGGGGCGCACAAAGTGTTTGCAGCGCTTGGTGCGATTGGACTTACCTGTGCCGCGCACTGTGGGCTTGTCATTTGATGCTGTGCACAAGATTGCACGCGGTGAAATGCCCGATATGGCGTTGCTTTTATCGCCTTTTGAAGAAGGCGAATTGCTTTGTGTTCGGCCCTCATCTGGTGATCCTGACTGGGGTGGGCCAGGGGCCATTTTGAACATTGGTATGAACGATGCGCGGTTTGCCGATTTTACGCAACGTTTGGGCAAAGACATTGCTGCGTCGCTTTATGCGCGATTTGTGCATTCCTATTCCCTAAGCGTTGCGCGGTTGGATCCGGACGTATTTGATGAGATCGGCGTTGAAGGCGAAGTCGCCCTGAATGCCGCCTTGCGCGCATATGAAGAGGAAACGGACGAGCCGTTCCCGCAAGATCCGGCCGTGCAATTGGCCGAAGTTTTACGCTCTATGGCGCGGGCTTGGGATGGCACGTCCGCCCGTTTGTTGCGTCAAGGCAAAGGAGCGCCTGCGGATGCGGGGCTTGGACTGGTTGTGCAGTCCATGGCACTTGGATTCGGTGAGGGCGAGTGCGGATCGGGTGTCTTGCAACTCATTGATCGTGAGACAGGTCTGGAGCAGCTCACTGGGCGTTATTTGAGCCAGAGCCAAGGGCGGGATGCGCTTGAAGGTGGGTCCAAGGCGCTGTTTTTGGAGCGCGACGCGCGAGGGCCGTCCCTCGAAGAGCTTGCGCCTGATGCGTTTCGCAGCTTGATCGAAATTGCGCAGTTGATGCGTGTTAAACTGCGTGAAGAGATGCAGGTTGAGTTCGTCATCGAGAATGGCCACGTGCATATTCTGGATGGCGTGCGTGTGTCGCGGACAAGCCGCGCTGCCGTGCGCAGTGTTGTGCGTTTGGCCGAAGATCAAATTATCACACGTCAAGAAGCGCTTATTCGCGTGCCGCCCTCAGCATTGAACGAATTGTTGCACCGACAGGTGGATCGCACGCTTGTGCGCGACGTCCTAGGGCGCGGCGTTGCCGCGAGCCCGGGTGCCGCGACTGGAAAAATAGTGTTTTCAGCGGCGGATGCTCAGGCGGCAGCGGCGCGTGGTGAGGCGTGTGTTCTTGTGCGTCGAGAAACATCACCCGAAGATATCCGCGGTATGCACGCGGCCAAAGCGGTGCTGACTGAACGTGGCGGCATGACCTCGCATGCCGCTGTGATCGGGCGCGGCATTGGTCTGCCTTGCGTTGTCGGCGCAACGGAAATACGTTTTCAGCTGCGTAAAAAGATGCTGACTATGCCCGATGGCCGGACGTTCAAAGAGGGTGATCTGATCACCGTTGATGGTACGCATGGTGAAGTGCTTGCAGGGTCAGTGGCAATGCTGGAAGCCACGCTTGATGACGCGTTTCAAACCTTGCTGAGTTGGGCTGATGACGAGCGTGATATCGGGATCCGCGCCAATGCGGATACGCCTGCTGATGCGCAAACTGCGAAAATGTTTCTGGCTCAAGGCATCGGGCTTTGCCGCACAGAGCATATGTTTTTTGAAGATGATCGCCTTACGGTAATGCGCGAGATGATTTTTGCGGAGAGCAGTGAAGATCGCAGTGCCGCACTTGAACGATTGTTGCCTGTACAGCGTGCTGATTTTACTGAACTTTTCAGAACGATGGCAGGGCTGCCCGTTTGTTTGCGCCTTCTTGATCCGCCCTTGCATGAATTTCTGCCCTCTGATCATGCGGGGCATCGCGCGTTGGCTGAGGCGCTTGATATTCCGCTCG
>JAHEGL010000230.1 GCA_024645145.1 Planktotalea sp. | reverse complement strand
TTTGTGATTACTGATTTGGGTGTGGCGACGCGCGCGGTGATTGCAATGCTCACAGGGGTGACGACATGGTACAACGACTCCGGCGCATTAAGTCGCGCCGAAGTTGAGGATGTCTATTGGCACATGGTACGAAAGTCTGTCGCCCGTTAAGTGTTTTAATGCGCAGGCTTGATAAAGGTCCCATTGCGCAGCTCTTTTACGGCCTGCATGAGCTCTTCACGCGTGTTCATCACGATTGGCCCATGCCATGCGACAGGTTCTTGCAACGGCTGCCCTGAGATCAACAAAAAGCGCACGCCGTCTTCACCTGCTTGAACGGTGACCTCTTCAGATGCACCAAAGCGCACAAGTGTGCGATTGCCGGATAAGTCGCGGATATTGACCTCTTCGCCGCCAATTTCTTTTTCCAAAAGAACCCCAGTCGGGGCGGAGGCATCGGCAAAAGCGGCACTGCCTTCAAAGACATAGGCAAAAGCACGGCGATGATGGCTGAGTTTGAAAGTCTTTTTCACCCCAGCTGGGACATAAACATCCAAATACTGCGGATCAGCAGCAATGCCATCAACTGGTCCTGTCTTGCCCCAAAAGGAGCCGACGATGACTTTGACCTGCGTTCCGTCATCATCAATGATTTCAGGAAGCTCTTTCGCTTCAACATCTTGGTAGCGCGGGGCAGTCATTTTCAAAGAGGATGGCAAGTTCGCCCAGAGCTGGAAGCCATGCATCTGACCCTTTGCGTTTCCATGAGGCATTTCCTGATGCATGATGCCTGATCCTGCGGTCATCCATTGCACATCGCCCGCGCCAAGGGAGCCGGTGTTGCCAAGGCTATCGCCATGATCAACCGTGCCATTCAACACGTATGTAATTGTTTCGATGCCGCGATGGGGGTGCCAAGGAAATCCTTTTTCAAATTTATCGGGGCTGTCGCCACGAAAATCATCAAAGAGCAAGAAAGGATCAAGCTCTGTCGGGTCCTGAAAGCCGAAAGCGCGGTGCAAATGCACGCCTGCACCCTCAAGTGTTGGCGTGGCGGTTGAGGTTTCAAATTTTGAACTGACGGACATTGTCTACTCCTGTCGTTGCTTTAACAGGGAGATAGAGCGGATGTGAGCATCGTGCAATTGTGCACAAACGGGCAGCTCCTGTGCATAGCTGCTAATTAAATTTGCTTGTTTCCACTGTTGGATGCGGGGGCAATCCTGACGATTTAACCGCCGGTGTGGCTCATGTGTCGCGTCACTTGGCCATCGGCTTTCTGGCGGGAATAATCAAAATCGTGCCCTTTGGGTTTGAGGCCAATCGCTTGGTGAATCGCCTCCTGCAAAGGTACGTTATCCTTGGGGTTGTTGCGCAAGGGTGCGCGCAGATCAGCCATGTCCTCTTGCCCGAGGCACAAATACAGCTCACCCGTGCAGGTCAAACGCACACGATTGCAGCTTTCGCAAAAATTATGGGTCAGTGGCGTGATGAAGCCGATTTTTTGTCCGGTTTCTTCCAGGCGTAAATAGCGCGCAGGGCCACCGGTACGCTCGCTTAGCTCGGTCAGCGTGTAGTGCTGTGACAGTTGATGGCGCAAATCATTCAACGACCAATACTGCCCGACGCGGTCCTCATTGCCGAGGTCACCCATTGGCATCACTTCAATCCACGTCAGCGCAATATCGCGGCTCGCGCACCACTGCGTCATCGTGATCAGTTCATCTTCGTTAAAGTCTTTCAAAGCCACGGCGTTGATTTTCACCTTCAAACCAGCGGCTTGTGCGGCGTCGATCCCTTTGAGAACCTGTGCCAAACGGCCCCAACGGGTCACGCGGACGAACTTTTCTTCATCAAGCGTATCGAGCGATATGTTCACACGGCGCACCCCGGCATCATAAAGGGGCTGCGCAAATCGCGCGAGCTGGCTGCCGTTTGTGGTGAGCGTTAGTTCTTCCAGCGCGCCACTGTCTAAATGCCGGCTCATGCTTTGAAAGAATGTCATGATGTCGCGACGCACTAGTGGCTCACCGCCTGTAATCCGTAGTTTTTTGACGCCCAAATCTACAAACGTCGAACACATGCGATCCAATTCTTCGAGCGTAAGTAACTCTTTCTTTGGAAGAAATTGCATATTTTCGCTCATGCAGTAGACGCAGCGAAAATCGCAGCGGTCCGTCACAGAGACGCGTAAGTAGGTGATCGCGCGGGCGAATGGGTCAATCAGAGGTGCGTTCATGCTTTAGGATTAGTGCGCAGACGGGTCGCCTGCAAGAGGACTTTCGCGCAAGGGTGAACACGATGTTGCGTTCCGTGCGTCAGGCCTTAATCATGGCTCCATGACTCGTATATCCCTTATCGTTGCGCTTTTGGCGCTTTCCGCTTGTGCTCAGACGTCGCAAACGTCTCAAGACGCGCCTGATGGTGCCGCAAATTCGGTTAATTCAGACCTTGTGCGCCCTAAAGTGCGTCCCGCAGGACTTGGGCGTGTCGTTCCCAAAGCTGCGCGTACGGTTGAAGAATTTGACGTTACTACGGCTCAAGAGCGTAAAGAAGCGGCGGCCGTGCCTGCGGCTGCAGTCGAACAAAAGCTTGGGCAAACAGTTGCTTCGCTGGGTGATCCGACGCAGGCGGGGTTCTGGATCAAAACACCTTTGGTAAAGTCTGAGGGAAAAGGCCGCGTCGTTTATCCCGGAAGCGGCAAATCTGTTCAGGTCGATCTGATCCCGATTGAGGGGGAGGCATCCGCCGGTAGCCGTCTGTCGCTTGCGGCGTTTCGCATCATCGATGCGCCTTTGACAGAGCTTCCTGAAGTTGAAGTCTTTTCTGGTGGGTAATTTCGCCTAACCTTAAAGCGGCGGTAATTTACGCGCAGCATCTTTGCGCGCAAAGGGTTTCATCGCATCGCCGTGTCCCGCCAGAAAGTTGCGGACGCGAGGCGCGTCATGTTTGCTCAGATCGCGGAGCCACCAAGAGACTGATTTCTGAATGAACCACTGAGGGTCATGTACGTAAGAGGCAGCCCAGGCCAATATTCTATCGCGCGCCTCAAGTTCTGCTGGTTTAGGGTTGTTTTGCTTTGTCCAAGGTAGGGTGATCACCAATGCTGCGCGGCGTGTCCACATGTGATCTGAGGTGGTCCAAGCTTCGATATCATCGAGACGGGAGGGATCAGCAATAAGGCGTTTCTGACCGGCCATACAGGCATGATCTGCAATCGCCCAGCTGTCAAAATCTGGCGCCCAGCTCTTGATCAATTCCCATGCGGCGTCGTCAGGGCGAAGTCGCGCTTGGGTCAGAAGTTTGCTCGCTGCCAAACGTGCTTCAAAAATGTCGGTGCCCCAAAGATCGGAGGCCAGACGCACACGCGTATCAACATCCAATTCACTGCGCCATGTTTTGGTCAGATCGTTTAGAACCGGATTGGCGATCCCAAGATATTCGCGCGGTGCTTTGTGATATGTCGCCATCCCTTCTGCACGCCCGGGATCAATCCGCTCGCGCAGAGCGTCCATTGCGTCATCGAGCGTCATTCGACGGTAACGGACTTTGCAAGGTTGCGCGGTTGATCCACGTCCGTGCCTTTGGCGACAGCGGTGTGATAGGCAAGAAGCTGGGCAGGGATTGAATAGATGATTGGACTGACAAGCGGGTGGCATTCCGGCATTGCGATTTGCCTCCAGACATCCCCAGCATGGTCCAAACCTTTGCGATCAGAGATCAGAAGCACCTTACCAGAGCGCGCCATGACTTCCTGCATGTTGGAAATCGACTTGTCATAAAGATCATCTGAAGGTGCTAAAACAACAACCGGAACCTTCTTGTCGATCAGGGCGATGGGGCCATGTTTGAGTTCACCTGATGCATAAGCTTCGGCGTGTATGTAACTGATTTCTTTTAGCTTAAGCGCGCCTTCATGGGCGAGGGGATACATCAATCCACGCCCGAGAAAGAGAATGTCTCGCGTTTCTGCGAGCTTGCGCGCATGGGCCTTGATCGCCTCGCTTTGCTCCAAAGCCACGTTCAGCAAACCTGGAACGGAACGCATCGCTGCCGCTGCTTTGCTCAGCTCGTCTGCGGACATCGTGCCACGATCTCGCGCGGCTTTAAGCGCCAAGGATAGCAAGACAGTAAGCTGACATGTGAAGGCTTTTGTTGAAGCAACGCCAATCTCGACACCTGCGAAAATCGGGTACGTCTGATCGCTCTCGCGCGCGATAGAACTTTCGGCGACGTTTGTTACAGACAGGATCTTGTCCG
>JAHEGL010000227.1 GCA_024645145.1 Planktotalea sp. | reverse complement strand
GGTCATGGACGCATTCTTTTCGATTCTGTCGCTACCACTATTCGTCATAGCCCTTTGCATCGCCTTTTTCGCGGGGGTGATCAAAGGTATTGTGGGTTTTGCGATGCCAATGATTTTACTCTCTGGCATCAGCGCGTTTGCTGACCCTGAATTGGCGCTGGCTGCGTTGATCCTGCCGACTTTGGTCACCAATGCGATTCAAGCCCTTCGATATGGGCTACGCGATGTTTGGCAAACGATGAAGCGCTTCAAGGTATTTTTAAGCGTCGGTACATTCATGCTCTTTGGGGCGGCGCAGCTTGTTCCTGTTTTGCCAACCAATCTGTTGCTGCTGGTCATTGGGCTTGCAGTAACCTGTTTTGCACTCTGGCAGCTCTCCGGGCGAGCGCCGGAACCGGGCAAGTGGTCACAGAATAAAATCCTCGATGTAGGGATCGGTGCGTTTGCTGGTCTGATTGGTGGGCTTTCAGGCATTTGGGGCCCGCCTACAGTTGCATATCTCACCGCAATTGGGACGCCGAAAAAGCTGCAAATGCTCGCACAAGGCGTGATCTATGGATTGGGCGCAATTCTGTTGATGCTGGGTCATTGGAAGTCAGGTGTGTTTAACAGCGCGACTTTCTCGTTGTCGCTGTCTCTCTTGCCGCCCGCGGTCCTAGGCATGTGGCTGGGGGCGCAGATTTCTGATCGCTTTGATCAGGCAACGTTTCGCAAAGTGACGCTTTTGGTGCTCATCATAGGCGGTTTAAACCTGTTGAGACGTGGCCTGTTTGGCTAGCGCTAACGCCCGCTGGAAAAAACTTGCAACAGTTGATGTGGAGCAATGCGCGCCAAACGCAGGGCTGGCCAAGTCGCCGCAATCACGGCTGCAAGTAGGGCAATTGCTGCAAGTGTTAGATAGGATTTCGGGAAAACGAACATCGGCAGTTGCCACCCAAATGCCGCGACGTTCACAACCGCCAAAAGAACCCAAGACAAAGCCAACCCCAATGGAATAGCCAAGACGGTGACGACAAGCGCCAATGCGACCGAGCGGAGCAGTTCGAGCCGCCCCAGCTGCGCGCGTGTCACACCAAGTGCCCAGATCGGCGCAAGTTGTGGCAGCCGCATCTGCGCCAGTGTCAAAAGGCTCATCATGATCGAAAAGCCAGCAACGCTGAGCGTGAGAATATTGAGCGCAGCAGTGACCGTGAAGGTTTGCTCGAAAATTCCGAGTGACAGCGCTTTGATTCGCGCTTGATTGGCGACAGCATCGGGCGGCACGTCGACGATTTCAATCAGCTTTCGGGTGATTTCTTGGATGTTCTCGGGGGCCACCCGCAAACCAAAGCGCACTGCCGACACATCCGGATAAAGCGTTCTAAAGGATGCTTCGCCGATGATTATCTGCGGTGCTGGGTTACCGTAGTCAGAGTATATGCCGATGATTTCTTGACCCTCTGCACTTGGCACCAAATCACCGACAGAAAGGTTAGCGCGCAGCGCGAGTTGCTCGTTGATGATTGCCGTTCCCGGCTCTTGCAAACGATCCCAGACATTGTCGGTCTGTGCTAAAAGGGGCCAGTGATCGCGGTAGGTCGCATGATCATTCACGCCGTAAACATCACCCGATTGACCATTCAAAATAGCAGGCGCGCTGACAATTGGTAAGAATGCGTCAACGTCATTGGTCAAAACGCGTCGCATCGTTTCGGCCTGATCAGCGCTTTCTAAGGTCACATATAATTCTGATGCCAACCGCTGATCGAGCCACCCTGTGAAGGTCAGACGAAAGCTTAAAACCATCGTGCTGACCCCGACGTTGGTGGCGATCGCCAGCATGAGCGCCATCAGCGCCATCGACAGTCCCGGCACCTGTGAACGCGTATCTGCCCAGAACCATTGCGGCATCGCCTTTTGGCTCAAGGTCTCCGCGAGGGCCAAGCAGCGATCCAACGTCCAAGGGAGCAGAAAGGCAGCACCGATCAAAAGCCATCCAAGCAATAGAAACCCTTGGACAAGACTGCCCGCAAGGGTGCTAAACAACACAGCAACGCCCAAAAGGGCAATTCCCAAAAGCGCCAAAATCGTCATAATCCGGCGTGACGCATGCGCCCAAGCTTGTGGCGTCCCCGCATCCATCAAAGGCAAACGCGCAAGGCGCACGAACGTCCCAATGCTGGCAATCAACGTGCCACCGACTGCCATACCAAGCCCCGACACCCACCAAGACGCACGAATTTGAAGCGTTCCAGCAACATCAGCGCCATACAGCCCACGCAGGGTTGCGGCGACATCTGGCAACAAGGCTGCGGCGATAAGATAGCCCAGCAAGATACCAAAAAGGCCCGCGAGTGTCGCAAAGATCAAAAGTTCCGCAATCAGCAAACTGATGAGCAACCGCAAAGAAACCCCGAGCGCGCGCAATGTGCGAAACATTGTCCTGCGCTGCTCAAAAGCGAGACCAATCGCGCCGTAAACGATGAACAAACCCACTGCGAAAGACAGCAGACCAAACGCCGTCAGATTCAAATGAAAGCTGTACGTGAGACGCGCAATCTCTCCGTTGTCTTGCGTGGCGGCCCTGTAACGCAAGGATTGTGGCAGGGTCGTTGCCTCTTTCAAATTCGTGGGCAAAACAAGCAAACGATCCAAAGTATTCCCACGCTCAGATAACTGCGCAACTGCACCGATGTCGGCGATTGCTGTGCCCGCCGCTAGGTCTGGCGCGACCGTGTAGTCCCAGCCCAAGGCGTCCATTGCCGCTTCACTGCCTTTTGCCACCAATGCAAAGCCCGAGCCGCCAAAGAATTGGTTGATCGGAACGCTTTGGATATCAAACGATCCTGGCAGGGCTCGGGCGGTCAGTGGATCTATCCCAATGATACGCAGTGTTTGGCCATTCAATTCTAGCGTTTCCGTAATTTGCGGTGTGACAAGCCATCCGTCGCGCCGCAAAGCGACGTACTGTGCAACGCTCATGTCTTGTCCATCGCTTGATACGATTTGCGCCAACTGGCTCTGATCTACCTGCGCCGCCGCTGTACCATAACTTGCGCGCGCTTCGCTGTTGATGGCTTGTACGCCGGACCAAAGTGCTGTGGCCAAGGCGAGACCAACAAGCAGCGTGAATAATTGCAAAGGGGAGCGCCACCAATGCGACAGCAGTGCGCGAAGGGCAGGGACGGCGCGCATCAGCTGATCACGCCACTGCGCAAGGTAAGTTGACGATCAAGCACGCTTGCGTGTTTGGAAGAATGGGTCACCATCAACAACGCAGTTTCAGTTTCGCGCGTGATCTCCAAAAGCAGGTTTAACACTGTTTGCGCTGTCTCCTCATCAAGATTTCCTGTCGGCTCATCTGCCAAGAGCAACGCGGGTTTCGCAGCCAGTGCCCGCGCGATTGCGACGCGTTGTTGTTGCCCGCCGGAAAGCGCTTCGGGAAATTTGTTCAGATGATCACTCAGCCCCATACGTTTCGCCAATGTCGCGCACCAATCTGCGTCGTAGCGTCCTGCAAGCTGCGCTTGAAAAGCAATGTTTGCATCAATGCGTAAACTTGGGATCAGATTGAACTGTTGGAAAATGATGCCAACCAGACTGCGCCGCAGTTCTGCGCGCTTGGTATCGCTGGGCACTGCCATATTTTGTGCTTCAACCTGAATGCTGCCTGCGTCTGGCACATCAAGTCCGGCAATCATGTGCAAAAGCGTGCTCTTGCCCGATCCGGATTCCCCCATAAGCGCAAGACTTTCACTCGCCTTGAGCGTCACGGAGACCCCGCGCAAGACTTGCGTACGCGTTCCTGCAACTGCGTAGCTTTTATGAACATCACTTGCGTCCAAGATCATGCGATCACTCCAATGGCTCCGTCCTACTAGATAGGGGTGGTTAACCGCTTTCAAGCAAACCTCAGCTTATTGGACAGCATTGGCGATGCTTTCGTTTACGAAGCGCTACAATTCATCTAAAAGCGCGCCTAATTGTAGTGCTGGGCTAACGTGTAGATCGATCTGTTGAAGAAAACTTTTACTCTTATCGCGACGTGTACCCTGCTCGCAGCTTGTGGCGACCCGCTCTCTAAAGTGGACAAGTTGTCTTCGGTCGAGCTCGCACCTGACACAGAGTCGGTTGCCGCTCTTCCTGATCCTGCAAAACAAGTGCGCACAGGTGGTCTATTTTACAATTTGTTCAATCGTGGTGCAACTCCTGAACCCAGCCCTGTGGCCGTCGCGCAAACCGATAGCTCTGTAAGTGAAGCTTT
>JAHEGL010000216.1 GCA_024645145.1 Planktotalea sp. | reverse complement strand
TGACACGACTCATCGTAGACCCACGATCGACTTTCAAACAGATAGCCTGCGCAAGTGGACCTTCGCCGCGATACTGCCCTTGGCCCCAGAGGATAGCGCCCCCTAGCAGGAAAAGCGCCACGATAAGAAATGTCACCGCGTTAGACGCAATGTGCCGCCACATTTAGCTGACCTTTCCGAACAACACGCTTGCGTTCGTGCCGCCAAATCCAAAAGAATTGCTCAAAGCCACATTGATCTCGCGTTTCACGGGCGCGTTGGGTGCCAAATCAACCGCCGTCTCGACCGCTGGGTTATCAAGGTTAATCGTCGGTGGTGCCACCTGATCGCGGATCGCAAGGATCGAGAAAATCGCCTCAATCGCGCCAGCAGCACCAAGCAAATGCCCGGTCATCGACTTGGTAGAGGACATCGTCACTTGACTTGCATGTTCGCCCATCATGCGCTCAACCGCCCCAAGCTCGATAGTGTCGGCCATCGTCGACGTTCCGTGCGCGTTAATATAGTCAATGTCTTTTGGCTCAAGTCCAGCTTTCGCTAGTGCAGCGCGCATAGAGCGTTCACCACCCTCGCCACTCTCACTTGGGGCTGTGATGTGATACGCATCTCCAGACAGACCGTAACCAATCACTTCCGCGTAAATTTTCGCACCGCGCGCTTTGGCGTGCTCGTACTCTTCCAGTACAACCACACCAGCACCTTCGCCCATGACAAAACCATCACGGTCATTGTCATAAGGGCGGCTTGCTTTGGTCGGATCATCTTCGCACTTCGTGCTCAGTGCCTTACACGCGTTGAAACCGGCGATTCCAATCTCTGAAATAGACGCTTCAGCACCACCCGCGATCATCACATCGGCATCGGACGTCATGATCAGACGCGCCGCATCACCAATGGCGTGCGCGCCCGTCGAACACGCAGTTACAACCGCATGGTTAGGCCCCTTAAAGCCATAACGAATACCCACCTGTCCCGAAATCAAGTTGATCAACGCACCTGGAATGAAGAATGGCGAAACCCGTCTTGGACCACGTTCATGGATCAAAATAGCCGTTTCCGCGATAGAGTTAAGACCACCGATGCCAGAACCAATCATGACGCCCGTGCGCAATTTGTCTGCTTCATCCTCAGGCATCCACCCCGCGTCCTGAACAGCTTGCTCAGCCGCTGCGATACCATACAAAATGAAGTCATCAACCTTACGACGCTCCTTTGGTGCCATCCAGTCATCTGCGTTGAACGTCCCGTCTGTGCCATCACCAAGCGGCACTTCGCAGGCGTATTTGGTGGTCACTCGAGACGCATCGAACCGCGTGATCGGACCCGCACCAGACTTGCCGTCCAAAATACGGCTCCACGTTTCCTCGACACCGCTAGCCAGCGGCGTAACCAATCCAAGACCTGTGACAACTACTCGGCGCATAAGACTGCCCTCTTTATATAGCATTCGCGTTGCATATACTTACCTTGGGTATGGGGATGGGGGCAAGAGGATGCGCAAAGCTCCGCTTGAAAATGAAAACCCTTTGCAAAGGGTTTTTCTAAGTCTTTTTGCAAAAAGACTTAAACCTGTACAAAAAAGTAAAACGCCCCTCACTTTTCAGCAAGAGGCGCTTTCAATTCTAAATCTCAAATAGCTTACGCCGCTTCAGAGATAAACTTTACCGCGTCGCCAAAGGACTGGATGTTCTCAGCTGCGTCATCAGGGATCTCGATGCCGAACTCTTCTTCAAACGCCATGACCAGCTCAACTGTGTCGAGGCTGTCTGCGCCCAGATCGTCGATGAAGGATGCACCCTCAACAACTTTATCTTCTTCCACACCAAGGTGCTCAACTACGATCTTCTTAACACGATCTGATACGTCGCTCATCTCGAAATCCTTATATCTTGGGCCATCGACCCGTTGGTGCCTGTCCCCAGCGGGGCACTTGATATTGCCCCAAGGGGCCAACGATGCGCCGCCTATAACACACGCGACGCACAAGGCAAACACAATCGCTTGCCCTTAGGGAATCCGTTTACAGCATCACCATGCCGCCATTAACATGCAGCGTTGCCCCCGTCATATATGACGCTTCATTGCTTGCAAGATAGATCACAGCAGCCGCAATTTCATTCGGCGTGCCCATGCGTCCCGCAGGAACCTGCCCCAAGATTGTAGCCTTTTGGTCATCGTTAAGCTTGTCTGTCATCGCGGTTTCGATGAAACCCGGCGCAATCGCATTCACAGTGATTCCGCGAGTCGCCACTTCATACGCCATGGATTTACCCATCGCGATCATACCCGCTTTGGAGGCCGCGTAATTCGCTTGGCCCGGATTGCCCGTGGCACCAACGATGCTCGAGATATTCACGATCCGGCCCCAACGTGCTTTCATCATGCCACGCATCACACCTTTGCACAGCTTCATCGTCGCGGTCAGGTTCACATTCAGAACAGACTGCCATTCATCATCAGACATGCGCATGAATAGATTATCGCGTGTAATACCCGCATTGTTAACCAGGATATCAACGCTCCCCATCGCCTCTGTCGCCTGTTTCGGCAATTCCGCAACAGCGTCCAGATCAGACAGGTTACACGGCAACACATAAGCACGATCCCCGAGTTCAGCAGCCAAAGCTTCTAAAGGCTCAACGCGCGTCCCAGACAAACCGACGCTCGCGCCCGCACTGTGCATCGCACGCGCAATATCCGCGCCAATTCCGCCCGACGCACCTGTGATCAGCGCGTTCTTTCCTGTCAAATCGAACATAAAAGTGTCCTTCTTTCTGCGCACCTTCGCGAGAAAGAAGGCGGCGTTAGTTTGTCTCTAATACGTTGCCAACATTGGCACTCACGATTCCCATAGCGCCAATCTCAGCAATTGTCATCGCCCGAGGACGGCGCCGTTGCCCAAATTCTTGTGCAAAGCGCGCATATCCATCACCGCCCACCATTTCAGTGGCGAACGCTTTATGTGCTTCAACATCCTGGCCCGATTTCACGGCAATGACTGCGCCATCTTCCATCGTGCGCTGTGTGCCACCAATAAACGCATCCACTGCACCGCCGCTGATCACGCTATCATTGCGCAAATGCGTGCTGAATCCCGCTTCGCGTACCGCTCGACCAAAGGCGAGCGTTTCTGGGCTACCCGCAACACCATCTGCTTCAAGCATCACCAAACGGCGCGCATCAGGATTTGCCTCACGGACGGATGCAAAGCCAACTGCAGTGTCCTTATTGATCGATCCAGATAGAAAGATCGTGTCACCCTCGGGCAAAAACGCTGTCATATTGTTTTGCGGTACCGGTGCTTCATGCACAACAAAGCCTTCGCGCGCCACAGGAGCTGGTTCCGAACGGCGAAACATGCCGCAACCAGACAGACTTACCGCTGACAACCCTAACAAAAATGCGCGCTTATTAATTATTACCACCCTGATGAAATTGCCTCACGCGTAGCGTGGCTGCACTTTGGTTAATTCTCAACGTCAAAATTGGCGATACTGTGTTTCCATTGTGCAGCATTGATGAAGCGACACTGCTTTCGGTCATTCTATGCCGATTCCGCAAAATTTTGGGCAAAACGCCGCAGAAACTGTACCGCTCCCTGCGTGACCAGAGTTACCACACCCTCGCCCAGCTTTCGGCGAAATTCAATTATAGCGTGTTCACAATACTTCATACGCGCATTTATTCTATGATTAAGGCCCTGACATGATACAACAACAGATCGAAAGCTTCAAACGCTCACTGACGCATCTTGCCAGCGCAATATTCTGATCCCTCTATCGTGTTGCAACATATTCCAGTGTTGAAGAATAATCTGATTTTTCAACAAAATCCTGAGTACATCTTTTATGGTATAGGCGGAATTGTTGCCGCTCTATTCGCTCTCAAGAAGCTGAAGCAACGCCTTAAAGCCGCGGTAAAGGACGTTGGCCTCGTCATGCCGACACCCTATGTTGGCGAAGCAGATCACGCACATACCGATGAAACAGCGCCCGCAAGCTTCGAAAAGGACGCCCTACTGGATCAAGCCTGCGCGTTAAGTTCGATGATCCCAGACCCAATTGTAACACCAGATGCACAGCAACAAAACGAAGCTCCCGCACAGCCTGTGACGCGTACGCCTGCACAACAACTTGAAGAAGTTAGCGCCATTTCCTTCAGTGCACGCCCTGCCCTGACACCCGATGAAGCACGCACGCGCGTTCTCGTTCAGTCTGTGCTTAATGAATTCGGCAGCGGCTATATGATCATGGCGCGCACTGCGC
>JAHEGL010000206.1:60-4274 GCA_024645145.1 Planktotalea sp. | reverse complement strand
TTCAGCGGTTCCGTAGAAACAGGCTCCGGTATCTCTTTCACGGCGTCTTCGCGTATCACGATCTCTGACAACAACGACAACGGTCAGCTTGGTCACAACAAAATCACTATGTCTTCCGGTGGCTTGACTCTTGCAGTCGGGCAACACACGGTGCGATGAAGACAACGGCGCGTATGGCTACGTTCCACGGCTTCAACGACGGTGGCCTTTACTACACAGCTGGCGGCACAGGCGTTGACAACAACGACTCCGGCAACAACGTATTGATCAGCTACGCTGCAGGCGACTTCAAAGTTGCAGCATCTGCTGACGTTGCAGGCGCTACGCAAGAGATCGCGGCATCCTACACATTCAACAGCTTCACAATCGCAGCTGGTGTTGACTCCTCCGCGGGTACACGTTGGATGCTTGGTGGGAAGTACAATGGCGGCAACTGGAATGTTGGTCTTGGTACAAACAGCAACTCCGACATCGTTCTGACAGCTGGCTACGACATCTCCGACGCGACATCCATCGGCTTCGGTGTTGACGCGGCTTCCGGCGGCACAATCAACGCTGTTGGTCTCCAGGTTAAGCACGACCTTGGTGGCGCAAACCTGATCGGCGCTGTTGGTCAAGTTGGCGGCAACAACACAGTTGCTTCCTTGGGCGTAATGTTCAGCTTCTAATCTTAGAAGTTAAGCACTGCTTACGAAGGACGGATCCCTCGGGGTCCGTCCTTTTCTTTTTGGGCGATGCGTACTACCTGATATAAAAATCAGAGGGTCACAAAATGTCGCTTCAAGAGATTCAAGAAAAATTTGCCAAAGCTGAAAAAGATGCAGGTCGCTCCGTCGGAAGTGCACATCTTATCGCAGTGTCCAAAGTCCAGCCGGATGAACGCGTTCATGCGGTTTTGACCCAAGGACATCGGTTGTTCGGTGAAAATCGCGTGCAGGAAGCCGCTGGCAAATGGCCAACATTCAAAGAAGAATTTCCTGACGCTTCTGTTCATCTAATTGGCCCTTTGCAAACCAACAAAGCGCGTCAGGCGATGGACTTGTTTGATGCGATTCATACGCTAGACCGTCCGAAGTTGGCGAAAACAATCGCGCGTCTTGCGCAAGAATTGGGGCATTGTCCTGATTTGTTTGTACAAGTGAACACAGGCGAAGAAGAGCAGAAAGCTGGCGTTGCTCCACAAGCCGCAGATGCGTTTATTACTGAGTGTCGCGCCCTAGACTTACCCATTCAGGGGCTAATGTGCATTCCCCCTGCGGATGAAGAGGCGTCACTGCATTTTGCTTTGCTTGGAAAAATTGCCGAGCGTAACGATCTAACAGGTCTCTCGATGGGCATGAGTGGCGACTTTGAGCGCGCGATTGCGCTGGGCGCGACCCATGTGCGTGTCGGATCAGCTATATTTGGTCAGCGCGCATACGAACTGTAGAACGGGGGCTTGCCCCCAAACCCCCAGGATATTTGAAGAGAGAGGAAACGCTCAGTCAGCGCACGATTAGGCGTGTTTGGGGTGTGATTAGAGTTGCGATGTGATGCAGATGATCGCGCCTGAAAGCAATGCATCCTTCAGTTGGATAGCCGGGTCGGCGCCATTGATGGATGAAGATTGCTGAGCCTTTGCCCGGCGTCGCGTTTGGCCAATTCCAATCTGTGACGAGAATCAAATCATAAAGTGGATCAGCGCGGCGCAGCATTTCATGGCTATACGGGTAGGCTGCGCGGACAAGCTGGTTGTAGTGTTTATCCTTGGCATCATCAGACCAAAGGTCGCGGGGGCCAATTTTAATGGCGTTTGCGTTTGGGCGTTTTATACGGTCAGGTCGGTAGAGCATTCCGACAATTTTGTGAATGCCACGGGGCGTTGCGCCGTCACCTTCCTGCTTATTGCTGGTGATACCCGCTTTTCCGATGCTGCAGGGGAACACGTTTCCGGCAAATCGGACGCCCTGTGGTGTTAGTACGAGGTCATCGCGGGTCACAAGAGATGCCCTGATTTGTCAGCCTTTGTCTGAAGGTAATTCTGATTGAATTGGTTCTCACCCACCTTCAAAGCCACACGCTCGCTGACGGTGATACCTGTCTTTTGCATCATATCAATTTTGGCTGGATTGTTCGTAAGCAAACGGACTTCGCTAATATTCAGCTGTTTCAAGAGTGCCGCGCCGATACGGAAGTCGCGTTCATCATCTTCAAAGCCTAGGCGATGATTGGCTTCAACCGTGTCAAACCCTTGGTCTTGTAGGGAATAGGCGCGCATTTTATTTGCGAGCCCGATGCCGCGCCCTTCTTGGTTCAAGTAGAGCAGCACACCAGCCCCATCTGCACCCATCTGCGCAAGGGCACCGCGCAATTGAGGACCGCAATCGCATTTAAGTGACCCCATAAGATCACCTGTGAAGCACGCTGAATGCAGCCGCGTGAGCACAGGTTTATTCCGATCAGGCGTGCCAATGACAATTGCGTAGTGTTCTTCGCCGCCATCATCGGGGCGAAACACATGCAATCTGCCAGTCTCGCTGACCTCCATAGGAAGGCGGGCATGTACAATATCGTTGTAATGGGCAGATTTGCCCAGCAAAGGTGCGATTTGCGCGGTGAACAACAGGGTCAACTGATGATCTTGAGCGAAATGCACAGGGTTTTCGAGCTCTGTGATCAACGCGGATGGCAACAGTCGCGCGTCTTTGGCCAACTGCAGGGCAATACGATGAGGAACGATGTTGCCGTCACGCGCAGACTTGAGCGGACCTTTCATGGGCGTGCGCAAGTCATCTGACGGATCAGCGAGCGCTTTGATCCAACGCAACTCTGCATCATTTGGTACGATAATTCGGGCAAGATCACCATCATATGCACGTGCTTTGAGCGTCTCGGCGCGACGGGATGTGATCGCTAGAACGTTTTCGCCAACAAGGGCGCGCGCGGCATTCGCACGCTCGCGTGTCAGGGTTTCAGTGGCATGCACCAAAATTCCAGAAGTTCCATCGAAAATCACAACAGGCACCCCCATACGTAAATCACCGCGCGCGCGGGCGATTTGTTCGGACGGATCGGGTGCAAAGCTCATGATGTTGGGACCGGCCTTTGAAACAATTTGTAGATTTAGCCCCTCGAAAGGCGGCGAATATGAAACATTACACGGCTCGATAACACATGGACGTGAGGGAGTGCCACAAAACTTGTCTCAAGCGCCTTAGCGTCACATCTCTAAGTCAAGCAACAGAGTGGAGAAGTTCCAATGGCCCAGTTAAAGAATATCCTTCTTGTCGATGATGATGATGATCTGCGCGAGGCTTTGTCTGAACAACTTGTAATGACAGAGGATTTCGAGGTGTTCGAAGCCGATTGCGGCGCTCAAGCGATGGAGCGGATTAAAGACTCGCTTTATGATCTGATTATTCTGGATGTGGGGCTGCCTGATACTGATGGGCGTGAGTTGTGTCGCCTCATGCGCAAGCAAGGTGTGAAAAGCCTAGTTCTGATGTTAACCGGACATGACAGTGATGCAGATACCATCCTTGGTCTTGATGCCGGTGCGAATGATTATGTGTCCAAACCTTTCAAATTTCCGGTGCTTCTGGCCCGTATTCGCGCTCAGTTGCGCCAGCATGAACAATCCGAAGATGCGGTGTTTGGCCTAGGCCCCTACACATTTAAGCCGTCGATGAAGATGCTGATTACAGAAGACGACAAGAAAATTCGGCTTACAGAGAAAGAGACGAACATCCTGAAGTTTCTCTACCGTTCATCCGAGGGTGTGGTGCCGCGCGATATCCTTTTGCATGAGGTCTGGGGTTACAATGCGGGTGTTACGACACACACTTTGGAAACACACATTTACCGCCTTCGTCAAAAAATTGAACCAGATCCTTCCAATGCGCGCCTTCTTGTGACCGAATCTGGTGGCTATAGATTAGTGGCTTAAGCGTTAAAAACTCGTGAAGCGCGTTAATTTTGATCCAAATCAAGCATTAACGTCGTATTCATGATTAGATGATTAAGTAAGGTACCCGCGCATATCCGGGTTATGATATGCACCTCCCTGTTGGACTGGCCCGGGCTTTGCCCGGGCACTGTTTTAAATTTCCTTTTGCATCGAAATAATTGGCCCAGCCCCGCGCTTGGACAGTTTATCTTCTGGATTATAAAGCGCACAGGCATCCAATGAGAGGCAACCGCACCCGATGCATCCATCAAGACTGTCACGCATGCGT
>JAHEGL010000203.1 GCA_024645145.1 Planktotalea sp. | reverse complement strand
CTGCCTGATGCGCGACGATTTGTTTGATGTTTATTGCCGTTCGCCTGACTTCCTATAATAAGAGGCGTGTATATTTTATCAACAATACAGATGAATTCGGGCAAGGATTTGGCAAATGGACTACAAAAAGTTGGAAGAAAACATGCGTCGTTTGGCTTTGGCAGCCGGTGATGTGATCATGGATATCTATGGTCAGGATGATTTTGACGTTAAATCCAAGTCCGATGATAGTCCTGTAACAGCTGCTGATGAGGCGGCGGATGCACTGATTTCCGAAGGTCTGCGCGCTGCCTTTCCCGATGTAATGTTGGTGACGGAAGAACAGTCTGAGTCCCATAGCGCCAAAGGTGATACGTTCCTGATTGTCGACCCGCTTGATGGCACTAAAGAGTTCATTCACCGCCGCGGCGATTTCACGGTGAATATCGCTTATGTGGAGAACGGCGTTCCAACGCGCGGTGTGGTTTATGCGCCTGCGAAGAAGCGCATGTTCTACACGCGGGCAGATGGTCAATCTATCGAAGAGACGGGACCATTACACCCTGATGTAATAGGCCAACAGAACATTATTTCAGTCAGCAAGCCGGACAACAAAGCGCTCTATGTTGTTGCGTCTAAATCGCACCGCGATCAAGCGACAGATGATTACATCAACAAATACAAAGTGCGCGATATGAATAGCGCGGGATCGTCCCTGAAATTCTGCCTGATTGCGACGGGCGAAGCGGACATTTATCCGCGTGTTGGCCGCACGATGGAGTGGGACACAGCGGCGGGTCATGCTGTTTTGACGGGCGCGGGTGGCCGTGTTGTGCGCTTTGATAACCATGAAGACTTGGCCTATGGCAAAGATGATTTCGCCAATCCATTCTTCATAGCGTATTCCCATGATGTTGACCTGAAAGAAGCGTAAGTGTCTGTTCTGATTGTTATTCCCGCGCGCTATGCCTCAACGCGTTATCCTGCAAAGCCACTAGCTGAGTTGAAGGGTGCAAGCGGGCAGTCACGTTCCCTCATTCAACGCGCTTGGGAAGCCGCGAGCGCTGTGACAGGTGTGGATCGCGTTGTTGTGGCGACGGATGATGACCGGATTAAAGATGCGGCAGAAGCGTTTGGCGCAGAGGTCGTGATGACGCCGGAGAGCTGCGCCAATGGAACGGAGCGTTGCGCATCAGCCTATGATGTTTTGGGAAGCGATGCAGAGATTGTGGTTAACCTTCAAGGTGATGCGCCACTCACCCCTGCTTGGTTCGTTGAGGATTTGATTTACGCCATGCGCGCTAGTCCTGAAGCGGATATTGCGACGCCGGTTTTGCGCTGTGACGGGCGGGCCTTGAACGGCTTTTTGGCCGATCGCAAAGCAGGGCGCGTTGGTGGAACAACGGCTGTGTTTGATGCAAACATGCGCGCCATGTATTTCAGCAAGGAAGTCGTGCCGTTTACGACTGAAACTTATGTAGACGACGCTGAAACGCCTGTGTTTCATCATGTAGGTGTCTACGCCTATCGCCCCACGGCGCTCATGGCGTATCCGTCTTGGCCTGTGGGTGCATTAGAACAGTTAGAGGGTCTTGAGCAGCTTCGATTCATGGAGCAAGGCGGGACAGTGAGATGTGTTGAAGTGCAGGCGAAAGGTCGCCAGTTTTGGGAGCTGAATAATCCCGAAGACGTCCCTGTGATCGAACGAATGATGCAGGAGATGGGGGTTGAATGAGCGCCCCATCGGTCTCTGTCATTGTCGTGAGTAGGGGCCGTGCTGCTGATCTACCACTCTGTTTGTTGGGTATTTCACAGCTTGATTATCCGTATTTTGAGGTCGTCTTAGTCGCTGACAAAATGGGGCTAGATGCCGCGCGAACGCTACCGTTTTTTGATGACTTGAAAAGCGTAGAATTTGGTGAAGCGAATATCTCTCGCGCGCAACCTTGGAATAACGGAGGCTGCGGGAGAAATTGTTGCCTTTATTGACGACGATGCGGTGCCTGAGCCGACCTGGCTGCAGTTTCTTGTGGCCGGGTTTAGTGATGCCGAAGTTGCTGCTGCAGGCGGATTTGTACAGGGGGCGCAACGGAATCAGTTTTCGGTGGAAAGCGCGGAGCGTCGATTGTTTTGGTGAAGCAGCACCGCTTGATGTACCGGAGAATAAGATCAACATATTCACCGCGCAAAACGGGCGTGCGATAAAGACTGAAGGTACCAATATGGCGGTGCGTCGAGATGTGATTGCCAAGATGGGCGGATTTGATCCGGCTTACCGTTTCTATTTAGATAAAACAGATTTGAATTTTCGAATGATGAGGGCCGGTTATCGCACGGCAATTGCGCCGCTCGCTCAAGTGCACCACGGATACAAAGCAAGTGACACCCGGCGCAAAGATCGCGTACCGACGGACTTAAGCGAAATTGGTGCAAGCCTAGCAGTTTATTTGCGCAAATTCACACCCGTTGAGCGGCATGATAATGCGATTGATCAGTTTCGAACTGAACAACGCAGTCGCGCACTGCGCTATATGGTGAAGGGTTTGCTTGAGCCTCGTAATGTGGCGCAATTGATGAAGAGCTTCGAAGATGGAGTTGCAATAGGTTTAAAACGAGAGCTGACAAAGCTGGAATCTATCCCTTTGGCGCGAGAAGGGTTCAAGCCGTTTCCACAAAGGTTCCAAGGTCAACATATGCTCGTTAGCGGTTCATGGTTTAGACGTCGTGTATTGAGGCAACATGCTCAAGGGCATGTCGCAAACAACATGCGCACGTCCTTGTTAATTTTTTCGCCTACACTTCGCCCTCACAAGGTGAAATTCACGAGAGGGGGTGTTTGGGAACAAACTGGGGGCCTTGATGGACGTAGTCTCCGTTAAGGAGCACATTTTTTGATAAACACTCGTAAGAAAAGACTCGCGCAAGAGTTGAAGCGACTTGCAAAACTGCGCGATTTGCCCGCAGGAACATGAAAAGGTGGTGTTGGAAACAATGCCATCAAATTTCGATTAATAGACATGTTTTGGACCTATTGTACGCCTATAGCCCAGTCGAGATGTCTAGTGATCCGAGTACAAAGGCGATTTTATGCGTAACAAAGTGACGAAAGCGATATTTCCTGTTGCAGGACTAGGCACCCGGTTTTTGCCGGCGACCAAGTCAGTCCCTAAGGAAATCATGACGCTCGTAGATCGGCCGTTGATCCAATACGCGATTGATGAGGCACGGGCTGCGGGCATTAAAGAATTCATCTTTGTGACGTCGCGCGGCAAAGGCGCGCTTGAGGACTATTTTGACCACTCGCCGCAGCTTGAGAACGAGCTGCGTAAAAAGGGCAAAGATGACCTGTTGGAAATCTTGAAATCCACGAACATGGACAGTGGTGCGATTGCTTACATGCGTCAGCACAAGGCGCTGGGCCTTGGCCATGCTGTTTGGTGCGCACGCCGTTTGATTGGTAACGAACCCTTTGCCGTGATCTTGCCTGACGACGTGATCGCAGCAGAAAAACCGTGTTTGCAGCAGATGGTCGAAGCTTATGAAAAAACCGGTGGCAATATGGTTGCAGCGATGGAAGTACCACCAGCCAAAGCTTCTTCATATGGCGTCCTCGACGTAAAAGAAGACATGGGATCAATGATTTCAGTCAAAGGTATGGTTGAAAAGCCAGCGCCCGGCACTGAACCGTCTAATCTTGCTGTCATTGGTCGTTATATCCTTTCTCCGTATGTTTTGAAGAACCTCAATAAGATCAAATCTGGAGCAGGTGGCGAGATCCAACTGACCGATGCGATCGATCAGGAAATTGGCTCAGAGCGCGGCGTTTATGGCTATCGTTTCCGTGGGCAGCGTTTTGATTGTGGCTCCAAGTCAGGGTTCTTGCAGGCAACAGTTGCATTTGGACTGTCTCGTGATGACTTACGCGACGACCTGCATAGCTATCTGACTGATCTTATGGCAACTGAGCAAGCAGCTCAGTAGTCGTTTGATCGGGGGAACGAATGTTGGATAGCGTATTAGTTGCGGGTGGCGCAGGATACATTGGTTCGCACGCGTGCAAAGCGCTGTCCTGCGCTGGCTTTACCCCTGTTTGTTTCGATAACCTTTCTACTGGCTGGGAAGATGCGGTCAAATTCGGCCCGTTCGAACAGGGCGATCTACTGGATCGCGCGCGCATTGACGAAGTTCTTGCTAAGCATAAACCTGTCGCCATCATGCATTTCGCAGCGCTGTCGCAAGTTGGCGAAAGCATGGATGATCCTGGCCTATATTGGCGTACCAATGTGATGGGCTCGCTCAATC
>JAHEGL010000198.1 GCA_024645145.1 Planktotalea sp. | reverse complement strand
CAGCTGATGAACTTGCGTGGGTGAACTCAAATCTTGAAGGGTTCAAAGGTCGCGCGACGCGGGACGAATGGATTGCACAGGCCAAACTTCTGGCGGCGAGCGAGGATACCGAGTTCTCCAAGCGCGTCGACAAAGGTTCGGTTTACTAAGGAAATACTCCAATGGGCCAAGACACATCAGAAGAAGCGCTGGCGAGAAAAGGGCGCATGGTCGCTCTTGTTATCGCCGGATCAATGCTCTTTTGGATCTTGGCCCAATGGATCGGACCTCAGCTTGGCATGCCGGGCAGGTTCGCTCTACTCATCGACTTTGCCGTTCTTGCGGCGCTCGTTTGGTCGATGGTTGTGACGTATCAAATTTGGCGCGCGCGTCAGGACACGAAAGGATGATTATAAGATGCTAGCCGATCAGGATCGCATTTTTACCAATCTCTACGGCATGCACGACCGTACCCTAAAGGGTGCTCAGGCGCGTGGGCATTGGGATGGCACAGCCCAGATCATCAAGAACGGTCGCGACTGGATCATCGATCAGATGAAGGCATCCGGCTTGCGGGGTCGTGGCGGTGCGGGTTTTCCGACGGGTCTAAAGTGGTCCTTCATGCCGAAGGAAAGCGACGGGCGTCCTGCGTACTTGGTTGTGAACGCGGATGAATCCGAGCCGGGTACATGTAAAGACCGCGAAATCATGCGCCATGATCCGCACACATTAGTGGAGGGTTGCTTGATCGCGAGCTTCGCGATGAACGCGAACGCCTGCTACATTTACATCCGCGGTGAATACATCCGCGAAAAAGAAGTGCTGCAAGCGGCGATTGATGAAGCTTATGAAGCGGGTCTCGTTGGCAAGAACGCTTGCAAATCCGGTTGGGATTTCGACATTTACCTGCACCACGGGGCAGGGGCCTATATCTGCGGTGAAGAAACCGCTCTCCTTGAAAGCCTTGAGGGCAAAAAGGGCATGCCGCGCATGAAGCCGCCATTCCCTGCGGGCGCAGGTCTCTATGGTTGCCCTACGACTGTGAACAACGTTGAAAGCATCGCCGTGGTTCCAACGATTTTGCGTCGTGGGCCTGAGTGGTTTGCCGGCTTTGGTCGCGCCAACAATGCTGGTACCAAGCTATTTGCGATTTCTGGTCACGTTAACACCCCATGCGTTGTTGAAGAGGCGATGAGCATTTCGTTCGAAGAGCTGATCGAAACCCATTGCGGCGGTATCAAAGGCGGCTGGGACAACCTGAAAGCGGTTATTCCGGGTGGTTCCTCTGTTCCATGTGTGCGCGGCGAAAACATGCGTGATGCGATTATGGACTTTGACTACTTGCGCGGTGATCTCGGTTCTGGCCTTGGCACGGCGGCGGTAATCGTGATGGATAAAGACACTGATATCATCAAAGCGATCTGGCGCTTGGCTAAGTTTTACAAGCATGAAAGCTGTGGCCAATGTACGCCCTGCCGTGAGGGTACGGGTTGGATGATGCGCGTCATGGAACGTTTGGCTCAAGGGAACGCAGACCCGTCTGAAATTGACATGCTTTGGGACGTGACCAAGCAGGTTGAAGGCCACACGATTTGTGCACTTGGCGATGCGGCCGCTTGGCCGATCCAAGGTTTGATCAACAACTTCCGCGACGAGATCGAAGATCGCATCAAGGCGCAGATCACAGGTAAGACCACACGCGCGGTTGCTGCGAAATGATCCGTACGGCCTTCATAACTTGCGCCGCTCTTGCAGCGTTAACGGGTTGCACAGATCCGTCACGCCAAGTGTTGTTTGACGGTATGCAGTTCAATGGCCGCACGAATATCGACAAAGACGACAAGCGCAACTTTGTGGCGACGGCATCACCCGTGAGCCAAAGCCTTCAGGGCGCGCGCGAAGCGGCCCGTTTTGAAGGCACAAGCTATTGCGTGCGTAAGTATGGCCGCTCTGACATCGAATGGGGTGCAAGCCCGGATGCAGACGCGACTGAGCTGAACATCGTTGAAGACGTGCTCACAGTCCAAGGACGGTGCGCAGAATGAGAAAATATCAAGAAAATAGGGATGTTATTGCATATCAAGCCGCTCCGACCCCATCTCGGGCCCAAGGTTTGACACGTCGTCAGACAGCGAGAGCAGTTTGCATGACAGGAGATACATCCATGCTTAACACGAACACGATGACCCGCCTTTTCACCGCTTCCCTTATTGTTGCAACCCTCGCGCTTGCAGCGCCTGCGTTTGCATCGGGCCTTCAGAATGAGACCAAAATCAACAATGGTCTTCTCGCAGTTGGTATCGCGGATGAAATTCGCAACCGCTGCGACAGCATCAGCGCGCGCACGTTCACAGCCCTTGGGTTTCTTAACAGCCTCAAGCGCGAAGCACGTGACAAAGGCTATTCGAACGACGAAATCAACGCCTACACCAAAAGCAACGCTGAGAAAGCCAAGATGCGCAAACGCGGTCAGGCTTATCTGGCGCAAAATGGTGCTTCCACAACCGATGCCGCGTCCATGTGCCGTTTGGGCCGCGCAGAAATCGCAAAACGCAGCCAAATTGGCGTTCTTCTAAGAGCAAGGTAGAACATGTCCGACCTACGCAAGATCATCATCGACGGTAACGAAGTCGAAGTAGACGGGGCGATGACCCTAATTCAGGCCTGTGAAGAGGTGGGGATCGAAATTCCCCGTTTCTGCTATCACGAGCGTCTGACGATTGCCGGTAACTGCCGCATGTGTCTTGTTGAGGTCGTGGGTGGGCCGCCGAAACCTGCCGCGTCCTGTGCGATGCAGGTGCGTGACCTGCGCCCGGGTCCAGAAGGTCAGCCCCCTGTGGTCAAGACCAACTCGCCTATGGTCAAGAAAGCACGCGAAGGCGTGATGGAGTTCTTGCTGATCAACCATCCCCTTGATTGCCCGATCTGCGATCAGGGTGGTGAGTGTGATTTGCAAGACCAAGCAATGGCCTACGGCGTCGATTTCTCTCGCTTTCGCGAGCCGAAGCGCGCGACGGATGATCTTGATCTAGGTCCATTGGTGGAAACCCACATGACGCGCTGCATTTCGTGCACGCGCTGTGTGCGCTTCACGTCTGAGGTCGCCGGCATCACGCAGATGGGCCAAACGGGTCGCGGCGAAGATGCAGAGATCACATCCTACTTGGGCGAGACTTTGGACAGCAATCTCCAAGGCAACATCATCGATTTGTGCCCTGTTGGTGCGTTGGTGTCCAAGCCTTACGCGTTCACGGCCCGCCCATGGGAACTGATGAAGACGGAAAGCATCGACGTAATGGATGCGCTTGGTTCCTCTATTCGCGTTGACACAAAAGGTCGCGAAGTGATGCGCATGTTGCCGCGCAACCATGATGGTGTGAACGAAGAGTGGATTTCAGACAAAACGCGTTTCGTCTGGGATGGTCTGCGCCGTCAGCGTCTGGATCGTCCGTATATTCGCGAGAATGGTAAGTTGCGTCCTTCCAATTGGGGTGAAGCGCTTGGCGCGGCTGCTGCTGCGATGAAGGGCAAAAAAGTTGCCGGACTTATCGGTGATCTTGTGTCTGTTGAAGCGGCCTTTGCTCTGAAGCAAATGGTTGAAGGTATGGGCGGTAACGTTGAGTGCCGCACGGACAAAGCGAAGCTGCCTGCGGGCAATCGTTCTGGTTATGTGGGCAACGCCGCGATTGAAGATATCGACGACGCCGAGATGATTTTCATCATCGGCGCGAACCCTGTGATTGAAGCGCCAGTTTTGAACGCGCGCATCCGTAAAGCTTGGACAAAAGGCGCAACAGTCGCGTTGATCGGTGAGCCGGTTGATCTGACGTATGACTACATCCACCTCGGCACGGACCGCGCAGCTTTGCAAAAGATCGCGGATATGGATCATTCCGACAAGCACGGCAAAGCGGGTGTGATGATAATTGGTCAAGGTGCCTTGCAAGAAGCGGACGGCGAAGCGGTGCTTGGCACGGCGATGGCGACAGCGGAAGCAGGCCAGTCGAAATTCATGGTATTGCACACAGCCGCAGGTCGCGTTGGTGCGATGGACGCGGGTTGCGTTACCGAAGGTGGTGTCGAAGCGGCGACGAAAGATGCAGAGGTGATTTACAACCTCGGTTCTGACGAAGTTGACATCGATGCAGGTGCCTTCGTGATTTACCAAGGCAGCCACGGCGATCGTGGCGCGCATCGTGCTGATATCATTCTGCCGGGTGCTGCCTATACGGAGGAGCAGGGACTCTTCGTGAACACCGAAGGGCGTCCACAGCTCGCGATGCGCGCTGGTTTTGCGCCGGGCGAAG
>JAHEGL010000195.1 GCA_024645145.1 Planktotalea sp. | reverse complement strand
TGCGCCCCGGTTACGAGCGCGTGCGCGACAAGTATGCTCCCGAAGATATGGCAGCCGCGCTAGAGAAAGAAAGCGTGATGGTCGCGCTGGAAAATCTGATGACTTTCCCCTTTGTCAACAAAGCTGTTGAAAACGATATGCTTACACTTCATGGCCTGTGGACCGACATTGGCGAAGGTACTTTGGAGTGTTTGGACTCAAAAAGCCGAGAGTTTTATTCAGTTTAATCGCGCGATCCGATACACAAGTTTCATCTGACTTAAACTTATTTTAAAACTTACGCGTAACACGCATCGGGGGCTTTGTTCATGGACGTCTTTTCTTTGGCGGCTGAAACGCTTGTCACGCCTATCGTTCTTTCTTTTGTGCTTGGTCTTTTTGCAGCTCTTGTCCGGTCTGACCTGAGCATCCCTGAGGCAATCGCCAAAGGCATGTCGCTCTACTTGCTTTTCGCAATTGGTTTTAAGGGCGGTGTGAGCCTTGCGGATCATGGTATTGATCTCACCCTTGGTCTTACGTTGCTCACGGGTGTTATCCTATCTGCTGCAATTCCGCTGATCGCGTACGTGGTCTTGCGTACGCTCAGCCGCCTCCGCGCACTCGATGCCGCGGCAGTTGCGGGACATTATGGTTCGATTTCTATTGTGACCTTTGTGGCGGCGAGTTCTGTTCTGGAGAGCCAAGGCATCGCATACGATGGCTACATGGTGGCTGTAGCAGCGGCGATGGAAGCACCTGCAATCCTGTCCGCGCTCTGGCTTGTCACGCGCTCAAAAGGTGGCGGCAAGATGGAGCCGGGGCTTTGGCGTGAAATTATGCTCAACGGCTCAATCGTGCTGCTGATCGGCTCATTCCTGATCGGCATGATCACGGGCGAAGAGGGCCTGAAAGAGATCGCACCCCTCGTGATAGCACCGTTTAAAGGCGTGCTTTGCTTGTTCCTTTTGGACATGGGCATCATCGCGGGTCGCGGATTGCGCAAAGGGCGTGGTGTGCTGGACGCCGGTGCATTGGCATTCGGTATCATTATGCCGCTACTTGGCAGTCTGCTAGGCCTTGGTGCAGCCTTTATGCTTGGACTGTCGCTTGGGTCTGCGTTGTTGTTGATGGTGCTAAGCGCCTCCGCTTCCTATATCGCGGTGCCTGCCGCGATGCGTGTTGCGCTGCCGGAAGCAAACCCATCCATTTATCTCACATTGTCCCTTGGTGTGACATTCCCTTTCAACCTAGTCATCGGCATCCCGCTATACCTAGCGCTTGCCAGTGCCGTGATCGGAGGCTGATCTGATGCAAACCCACAAAGCTAAACGTGTTGTCATCACAATCGAAAAAATAATGCTCTCGCGTTTGACGAATGCGATCGAAAAGGCAGATGTGTCCGGTTATTCCATTCTGCCTGTCTTTGGTGGTTCTGGCCGCTCCGGGTCTTGGACCCGCGAAGACAATCTTGGCCGCGGTGATGGCATGGTTCAGGTCATTTGTATTATCAAGCCAGAGCGCTTGGACACACTGCTCGACTCCGCCTTTGAAGTCGTTGACCGCCATATTGGCGTTGTGACGATCACCGATTGCGAAGTGCTGCGGGCAGAGCGGTTCTAATTGATCTGGCACTTGGCCAAAGTGTAAACGACGTTTTTATTAAGAGAATGATCCAAACCACCTAAATTGGCCATGATGCTAGAACGATGACACACGCGCGCGCTGTAATTCCAGCAAGCGGACCATGCGCGCCAAAGCACGTCGTTCAAGCAAAAGTAGCGCTCGCTTGTCGCTGCTGTCTTCCGCAACAATTTTTGGCTCTAGCTCATCAATGCGATACTGCGTTTCATTGATCTCATCGGTGTAGGCGTGAAACTCCAAACCAGTCTCATTTGCGGCACGCAAACGAGCGATCTGGCTCGCAGGGCAAACAGGGCGTAATTCATTGCCCTTCTTTCCCTCTGAATAGGCTTTCGCGGGGACACAATACGCAGGCAAGCCCCGTTGACGCCCCTTTTCCCAAAGACTTTGCACAGGGCGCACGCCGCTTTTTTCGCAAGCTTTCGCGTGGTTTTGCAAATAGTCACTGGTGCGCCCGTTTGTGCCATCACGAAAACCAATCTTTTCCCAATTGCCTGTGAGACACTCTTCCTTAGAGAGCGTGGCGCAGCCCGAAACGGTGACAGACAATAAAAGTATGAAAACAACGCGCATGAAAATATCCTTGAGTGAAAAGCTTGCTCAAACCCTGCACGCGAAACGGATTGTTATGCAATAACACCACCCCTAAACGAAAAACCCCGCCCAAAAGGAAGAGGTTTCATCAAATCTTAGAACAGTGTGTTAGCCTTTTTTCAGCACACGGTTGCCTAGGGTTTCCGCGATCTGCACGGCGTTCAAAGCAGCACCTTTTCGCAGGTTGTCAGAGACGCACCACAGGTTGATGCCGTTATCAATCGTGCTGTCCTGACGGATACGCGAAATGAATGTCGCATAGTCGCCGACACATTCAACAGGCGTGACGTAGCCACCGTTTTCACGCTTATCAATCACCATAACACCAGGTGCTTCACGGAGGATATCGCGGGCTTCGTCTTCATCAAGGAAGTCTTCAAACTCGATGTTGATTGACTCCGAGTGTCCGACGAATACTGGCACACGCACACAAGTCGCTGTGACCTTGATCTTTGGATCAACAATCTTCTTGGTTTCCGCGACCATCTTCCATTCTTCTTTGGTCTCGCCGCTATCCATGAACACATCGATGTGCGGGATCACGTTAAAAGCAATCTGCTTGGTAAAGGCTTTTGGTGGTTTGTCGTCTGTCGGATTGTAGATCGACTTGGTCTGATCCCACAGCTCATCGGCGCCAGCTTTACCCGCACCAGACACAGACTGGTAGGTCGAAACGACAACACGCTTGATGCGCGCGCGATCATGCAAAGGCTTCAATGCAACAACCATCTGCGCGGTAGAGCAGTTGGGATTCGCGATAATATTCTTCTTGGCATAGTCATGAACCGCTTCTGGATTCACCTCTGGCACGATAAGCGGCACATCAGGATCATAACGGTAGAGCGATGAATTATCGATCACAACGCAGCCCGCTTTCGCAGCGATTGGCGCGTATTTCTTGGTCGCCTCAGAGCCAACAGCGAACAACGCCATATCCCATCCCGTGAAGTCAAACGTATCCAAGTCTTTCGTTTTCAACGTTTTTTCACCAAAGCTGACTTCCGTGCCCATGGATTTTCGGCTTGCCAGAACGGCCAGCTCGTCCACTGGGAACTTACGTTCATCCAGGATGTTCAACATTTCACGGCCCACATTACCGGTGGCGCCAACAACGACGACTTTATACCCCATCGGGTTACTCCTTTACGGGTTTGAAAATGTGCGGGCGCACTTCAACGCGGCCGCTATACGCCTATCTTGTGCGGTCGAAAAGGGGGACGCGCTTTGAGGTGAGGTATTTGTGACTTAATCGAGCCGGTCTTCGCAAAATGCATAGATCAGAAGGCCAAACACCAACAAAGCAGCATAGAGCAGAAAAATTGCGTGATACGGATCAGCGGGGCTCAATGCTTCGACAGATAGGTTGGCGTGCATCCGCCCAGATATCATCTGGACAAGTCCGACGCCCCCAATCCCGAAGAGGTTCATCAGTGTAACACCACGACCGGCAAGATGCGCCGGCACAAACGCGCGCCCGTGCGCCATCATCAACGGAAAAGACATGCCAAAGAAACCTACAAGGCTGAATAACAAGACGGCTTCCCAATATCCGCTGGCAAAACCCATCCCAAGGGCAAGACAGACAAGCGCGCCAAAGCTATTGCCGCCAAAGATTGCCCATTTGCGCGTCCCAAGCAGACGATCCAACGGGCCATAACATAGCGTTCCAACAATCATCGCGCTCGCCATGATCAACGAGGCAGTACCAGCATTGCCACCAAAAATCTCCGTTACATATGGCCCGATCCATAATCCTCTGATCGCACCTGCGGGCGCATACGCGACAAACATCAGCGGAATGATCAACCATAGTGCAGGCATTTTCAGAAGCGTTAGGACAGAACCACCTGCGTCACTCTTGACCTGCTCAGGATCTTTAATGGCAAAGAACAATCCGATGGCAATCAACCCTGTTACACCGGCTAGGACAAACACTGTTTCGCGCCAACCAAACGCATCCACTGCAAGCGCAAGTGGCACAGATCCCCCAAGATTGCCCAATGATCCAACGCCAATCATCACAGATGCAAGCGTGGCAAACATTGATGCAGAATAGACCCGGGCAAAAACGAAA
>JAHEGL010000190.1 GCA_024645145.1 Planktotalea sp. | reverse complement strand
CTACTACATCTAAGCGACAGCGCGCGAGATCAGCTCTTTAAGATTCATCTGCGCGCCAAGACGATTGGCGAGCAGGAACATCCCGCCAAACTTGCGCTGAAGCAAAAGCACATCAATCGGCAAAGGTGGTGGAATAAATCCGTCATTCGCCAATCTGATGCCCATTTTTTGCATCTTTGCTTGCAGGTTTGGGTCTGTGAAATCGTAGCGTTCAGACTGTGTAATCGCCTCGAACACAAGTTCAATCATCGCGCTAATCTGGGCTTTATGCGTGTCTTTGGTGTCGCTAGAAAAGAAGCCGATTTGTTGAACGATACTTTGCAAAGTACCAAGATCATTGGCAAGCCCTGCCCTAAAAAGTTCGCGGTATTGTGCCACAGTATCTGGCCCGATTTCTTGTGTCGCACCAAAATCCAAAAGCACGATTTTTTGCGTGTCTTCGTCAAATTGATAATTGGCGAAGTTCGGATCCGTTTGCATAACCTCAAAAGAAAAAAGCTCTTGCAGTGTTAGCTCGATAAGTGCGCTTGCAATGTCATCCCGCGCCTGTTGCGACAGGTGGGTCATTTGTTCGATCGCTTTACCCGAAACGTGGCTCATGCAAAGCACCTGAGGGGTGCTCCACTCTGCCACCAGCTCTGGAAGAGTGAATTTGCTGTAGTCTCGCAAAAGGTCATTAAAACGCTCTAGATTTTTGCCCTCGCGCAGATAGTCTGTCTCTTGATGCAACTGTTTACGCGCTTCTTCTAAATAGGGCGCAAGCTCAAAGCCCTTGGGCATAAGCCCCGACATCTTAATCAATGCGCCTACATTGGCCACATCGCTATCAATGCTCTTCGCGACCCCTGGATACTGCACCTTAATCGCCAGCCTGCGCCCATCCTTGAGCACCGCAGAATGCACCTGCCCGATAGAGGCCGCAGCAATGGGATGCACATCAAAGCTTTTGAACTGCTTCAACCACCCTGCGCCCCACTCCGCGTTCAACACCTGCTTTAACTGCGCAGCTGGCATAAAATGCGCATCATTGCGCAAACGGGCCATGATCTGGGACAACTCAGGTGGCAGCACATCCCCTGTATCCATCGAAACGAGCTGACCAATCTTCATCGCAGCACCACGCATCTGTGCAAGCTGCTCTGTAACGCGCGTGATGTTCTTCGGGGTTAGCAAAAGGTCCCGCATGTTTGGCCGCTTGGCCTGAGCGAGCTGTGACAAGCCACCAAGCGCCATGTTGCCAGCCACGCCAGCCGTCATCGCGCCAAGCCCGCCCAAACGCGACAAGCGCTTTTCAGGGATACGTAACGCGCGAGAGAGTTTAGGATCGTTGCTCATGTCCCTGAGTTAGGTCTGAAGGTGACCTTTGCAACTTTACAAACCTGCAATCTGACGCAAACAGCGGCGTAGAACATCTTGATCGGCCTGTGAAATATGACTCACGAGATCTGTATCAAAGCGTGCAGCTTCTTTGCTTAAGTCAGCATAAGCGCTTTGGCCTGCACGCGTCAGGTTCAACTCTTCATGGCGTCGGTCATCTGCAAGCTCGGCACGCGTTAAAAACCGCTTCTTTTCGAGTGCAGCAACACTTCGCGACACTTTGGTTTTGTGAATACGTGCGCGTTCACAAATTTCTTTTGCCGTCATCTTTCCATAGCGTCCCAGATGAAACAACACGCGCCATTCTGTGCGCAGCATGCCATAGCGGTCTTTATAATCAGTCTGGAAATCAAGACTTGATGCATCAGCCGCCTGATTGAGCAGGTAGGGCAGGAAGTCCTGCAAATCAAAGGTGGTATTCTTATCCATTTTTCGAAATTATCCGTTGTTAGTTACATAAACAACTAATATTTCGTTTTACAAACTGAACCTATAGTATTGCCCACGGAGAGTGTTGAACATGGTCGCGGTAAGATACGAAACAGCTTTCAAGCTTTATCCTTATGAAAAAGTACCTGCACAGAGTGGCGCAGTTCAGCGGCATCCCGTTGTGATTGTTGGGGGTGGACCTGTGGGCCTTGCCCTCGCCCTTGATCTTGGCAAAAAGGGCACGCCTGCCCTCGTGCTTGATGATCACGATGGTGCTGGTTTAGGCAGTAAAGCAATCTGTTTTGCCAAACGCACGCTTGATATCGCGTCGCGTTTAGGGGCCAGCGCGTCAATGGTGGACAAAGGCGTCGTGTGGAACGTTGGCAAGGTCTTTCACGGTGAAGGCAACTTGTTCAAATTCGATCTGCTACCAGAAAGCGGTCATCGCAATCCGGCATTCATCAACTTACAGCAGCCCTATTTTGAGCGCTTTCTCGTCGATGAGATCCGCAATGCTCAAAAGGCGGGCGCGCCAATCGAAATTCGCGGCCGCAATAGCGTCACTGCAATGAAGCAGTTTGACGAGTATACTGCGCTAGACATCCAAACACCCGACGGACCGTATCACCTTGAAGCAGAGTATTTGATCGCTTGTGATGGCGCACGCTCGAGCATCCGTGACATGATGGGCCTGTCATTCGATGGACGTGTGTTTGAAGATAACTTCCTGATTGCAGACGTGAAGATGAAGGCCGACTTCCCAACAGAGCGTTGGTTTTGGTTCGAACCACCCTTTAAAGACAGCGGTCAATCAGCGCTTTTACACAAGCAACCAGACGATATCTGGCGTATTGATTTTCAGCTGGGCTGGGACATTGATCGCGAAAAAGAGCTTGATGCAGACCGCATCCGCGCGCGCGTAGATGCTATGCTTTCAAGCCAAGCGGGCAGCGTGCCAGAGTATGAACTGCACTGGACCTCTATCTATACCTTCCAATGCCGCCGCATGGAAACCTTTCGCCATGGCACGGTCCTTTTTGCGGGTGATAGCGCGCATCAAGTTTCCCCGTTTGGGGCGCGAGGCGCGAACTCGGGCGTACAAGATGCTGAAAATCTTGCATGGAAACTGGATCTCGTTCTCAAAGGTTTGGCAGAGGATAGCTTGCTCGATACCTACGCGACCGAACGTGAATTCGGCGCAGATGAGAACATTCTAAACTCTTCGCGAGCGACGGATTTCATGACCCCGAAATCCAACGTCTCCAAGACATTCCGCAATGCGGTTCTTGACCTTGCAGGTCGTCATGCCTTTGCGCGCCCACTGGTCAACTCTGGCCGTCTTTCCGTGCCGTGCACTTATGATGGCTTTGACCTTTTCGGCCCCGACACCCTTGCTGGCCCTGATATCACGCGCCCCGGTGCCACCTGCCCTGATGCACCTGTTGATGAGGGGTATCTGTTAGATCACCTCAGTGGTGCATTTCACATTTTGAACATTGGGGACGGCACAGCAATATCAGTGACGTCAGAGGGAATAACTGCGGATGTGATCAATATTGCAGCACCCTCCAGCGAATTAAGCGCGCGCTATCTTGGCGATGAACCTTGTGCCGTCTATCTTATTCGGCCCGACCAACATGTGGTTGCGCGCTGGGCCTCTTTCGATGAGAAAGCAATTGCAGCCGCACTTAAAAATTCTATCGGAAAGGGCGCAGAATGACGTTAATCCTAGAGCCGAATATCCCTGACCCAGATGGTTTTTATGATGAGCTTTTGTGCGCGCATGAAGAGCTTACAGATGACGAGAGCGAAGCATTTAATGCGCGTCTTATCCTCACCCTTTGCAATCACATCGGAGATCGCGAAATCCTGCGTGCGGCACTAGAGGCGGCCAAATGAGCGAAACAATCCTGTGGGATTACCCGAAATCATCCGCCAGCTATCGCCTTCGGATCGCACTAAATCTCGCGAACATCGAATATCGCTTGGAAGGCGTTGATCTTTTGACCGGCGCGCATCGCTCGGCCGAGCATCTTGCCCGTAATCCCCAAGGTTTGGTGCCCGTGCTTGATATCGATGGCCATCGGCTCACTCAGTCTTTGGCAGTCCTAGAATATCTGGATACAACACGCGAATTGGGTCTGCTCCCCAGCGATCCCTTTGAGCGCGCCAAAGTGACGGCCCTTGCCCATTCGATCGCTGTAGACTTGCATCCGGTTTGCAATCTGTCGGTCATGCTTCACGCCACTGGCGGGAAAGAACCCGGTCGTACCGATTGGATGAAACGCTTTATCCGCCCCGGATTAGAAGCATTTGAAGCCCTGCTCGGTGACTTTGACCAAACGCACTTCGCGACTGCGGCCACCCCCAGCCTCGCCGATATTTGCCTTATGCCACAACTCTACAATGCCAATCGTTGGGGCGTGGAATACGGTGATCTCTCTCGGATCAAAGCGGTTGAGCAAGCCTGTTCAGACCATAGCGCGTTTAAAGCAGCG
>JAHEGL010000057.1 GCA_024645145.1 Planktotalea sp. | reverse complement strand
ACATGATGCGATTGGGGTCCGCTTGGTATGATGTGGAAAGCCAGATTACCGCGGTGACACAAAAGGGGCTCGATCCACGCAGCTTTATACTATGCACCGACGACAGCCATTCCGGCACCATCGTAAATGAAGGTCATATGAACCGCGTTGTGCGCCATGCTATCGCGTGCGGCTGTGATCCTGTGATTGCTCTGCAAATGGCAACGATCAACACGGCGACACATTTCGGGTTAGAACGCGAGTTAGGCTCTATCGCTCCGGGTCGCCGCGCCGATGTTATTCTGAGCTCTGACCTGACAACGCTCCCGATTGAGCATGTCATTGCGCGCGGTGAAACTATTGCACGAAACGGGGTTTGCGAAGCGGAGTGCCCACACTTTGAATGGCCTGATCTTGCGCGCAACACGGTGCACATGGGCTCTGCGAAAACCGCTAAAGCGTTTGAGATTCACGCGCCGGAGGGTGCAAATACAGTGCGCGCCAACGTTATTGGCGTGGTCGAAAACCAAGCGCCGACTAAGGCGTTGAAAGCAGATTTGGCTGTCACAGATGGTTTGGTCGAAACGTCCGGCGACATCTGCCAGATTGCATTGGTTGAACGGCACCGCGCCACGCAAGGCGTGGTGAACGGTTTTGTGTCTGGCTTTGGATATGAAGGCAGAATGGCCATGGCGTCGACCGTTGCCCATGACAGTCATCATATGATCGTTGTCGGGACAGATCGCGACATGATGGCTGCGGCCGCGAATAGATTATCAGAGGTTGGCGGCGGTATCACGGTTTGGAAAGATGGTGCTGAATTAGCGCTTGTGGAACTGCCGATCGCTGGCCTTATGTCTGACGTACCTGCAAAAGATGTAGCGCGCAAAGCCGATCAAATGGTGCAATCCATGCGCGATTGCGGATGCACGCTGAACAATGCCTACATGCAGCATTCTTTGCTCGCGCTTGTTGTGATCTCCGAAATCAGGATTTCTGATCTCGGGCTTGTTGATGTTAACAAATGTGAATTGACCCCGCTCTTTGAAAGCTAGGGGCATATTGTGGATATTATGACCGATAAATCAGTCGTCACACCAGACAGCCTTCATCCAGAAGCGTTCCGCGATCCAAAAGCAGCGGTTGATCAGCTTGTTAAACTCTACGATCAAGCAACGACGTTCCTGTGCGAAAAATTTACCGAAGCTATGCAAAAGGGCCATCCGGGCCATCGCTACCGCGCGTTTTACCCAGAAATCCGGATCACCACGACAAGCTTTGCGCAAGTCGATAGCCGTTTAAGCTTTGGTCACGTTTCATCACCAGGGATGCATGCCGCCACAATCACGCGACCTGATTTGTTTCGCAAATATCTGGAACAGCAAATTGGCTTGCTGATTGAGAATCACGACGTCGCGGTCGGCATCTCAGTTTCTGACACACCGATCCCAGTACACTTCGCTGTCGCCAATGACGCGCGCATTTCTGTGCCACAAGATGGCGCTGCTGAATTTACCCTACGCGACGTGTTTGATGTGCCAGACTTGAGTACCACAAACGACGACATCGTAAATGGCACGTTCGACTTGCCAGAAGACGGCACAGAACCGCTTGCGCCCTTTACGGCGCAGCGTGTGGATTACTCGCTTGCGCGCCTTTCGCACTACACCGCGACCGAGCCTGAGCACTTCCAAAACCATGTGCTTTTCACGAAATACCAGTTTTACGTATCCAAATTTGAAGCATATGCGCGCACGCAACTGGCAGATCCAGAAAGCGGATATACAAGTTTTGTCAGCACCGGAAACGTCGAAATCACGTCACCAGATGATGTGATCGATCCGGTGATGAAGATGCCACAAATGCCAACCTATCACCTGAAGAAAGCAGATGGCAGCGGGATCACTTTGGTCAATATCGGGGTTGGGCCATCAAACGCAAAAACGGCAACAGACCACGTCGCTATTTTACGTCCACACGCATGGTTGATGGTCGGACACTGCGCGGGTCTTCGCAATTCGCAAAGCTTAGGCGATTTTGTGCTCGCGCATGCGTATTTGCGCGAAGACCGCGTCCTTGATGATGACCTTCCTGTCTGGGTGCCAATTCCTGCGCTTGCAGAAATTCAGATTGCTTTGGAGAAAGCCGTGGCTGAAGTGACGGAGCTTGAAGGGTACGATCTAAAACGCATCATGCGCACAGGAACTGTCGCATCCGTTGACAATCGCAACTGGGAGCTGCGCGATCAAGATGGGCCAGTCCAGCGTCTTTCACAATCCCGCGCTGTTGCGCTTGATATGGAAAGCGCCACGATTGCTGCAAACGGCTTCCGGTTTCGCGTCCCATACGGCACGCTTCTTTGCGTCTCAGACAAGCCCTTGCACGGTGAACTAAAGCTGCCTGGAATGGCCTCAGATTTCTACACCACACAGGTTGCACGGCATTTGATGATTGGGATTCGCGCAATGGAAACACTTAGCAAAATGCCGCTTGAACGCATTCACAGTCGAAAATTGCGCTCATTTCACGAGACTGCCTTCCTTTAACCCTGCGAAAAGTGACGAAAACACCTGTTTTTCGCATTTTTTTGCACCTCTATGCGTTGTGTTATGCATCAAGATAACGTTACATGCGCCGGTAGAGCCCCAAAATACGGGCAGTAAAGGGAGACCATGAATATGGCAAAACCAATGACAAAAACTCAACTGGTCGCTGCGCTGGCTGACGAAATGGGCGGCGACAAGAAAGCTGCAGGCGCGGCACTTGACGCTGTATGCGCGTTGATCACACGCGAAGTATCCGGCGGCGGTGCTGTGACACTTCCAGGCGTTGGCAAGATCTATTGCCGCGAGCGTCCAGAGCGTATGGTTCGCAACCCAGCAACGGGTGAGCAGATCAAGAAAGACGCTGACAAGGTTGTTAAGATGACAATCGCGAAAGCACTCAAAGACAGCGTCAACGGCTGATCTTGCTTTCAGAGCAAAATTTCAGGAAGGGTCGCTCAGGTTGAGCGACCCTTTTTACGTTTAGGAGCATTAGAATGGATCTGCGCGCACTCTTCATGGGCCTTGCCTTTGCCTTCATGTGGTCAAGTGCGTTCACCTCGGCGCGCATTATTGTCCAAGATGCACCGCCCCTCGCTTCCTTGAGCCTGCGCTTCTTGGTGTCTGGCCTCATCGGTATCGCGATAGCCAAAGCACTCGGACAGCATTGGAAGCTCACCCCCGGGCAATGGCGCGCAGTGTTCGTGTTTGGCCTGTGCCAAAACGCGCTGTATCTCGGTCTGAACTTTTTGGCGATGCAAACTATTGAAGCTTCACTTGCCTCGATCATCGCCTCAACGATGCCGTTGATGGTGGCAGGCGCAGGATGGCTTTTCTTAAACGACAAACTGCCAACACAAGGGATCATCGGCCTTGTGCTAGGCATTGCAGGTGTTGTTTTGATCATGGGCGCACGGTTTGACGGCACCGCAGATGCGTTTGGCATGGCAATCTGTGTAATCGGTGCGCTTGGCTTGACCGTCGCCACATTGGCGATGCGCGGTGCGTCCTCTGGCGGCAATCTGTTGATGATTGTTGGTTTGCAAATGATTGTTGGTTCTTTGATCTTGGGTGTCGTCTCTTTCTTCACGGAAACACTGTTTTTAAATCCGTCAATCAAACTCGCCACTGCGTTTGCCTACACGACACTCATCCCTGGCCTTGTTGCCACTTTCATATGGTTCAGTTTGGTCGAGCGGATTGGCGCAGTACGTGCATCGACGTTCCACTTTCTGAACCCGTTTTTTGGCGTGTCGATTGCAGCCTTACTTCTTGGCGAAAAACTCGGGATTATGGATGTCGTTGGCGTCGTAATCATTACCATCGGGATTTTGCTCGTGCAGCTTTCGAAACAAAAACCCACGGATAGTTGAACGCGCGCGAACACCTTGTGGCGTGACAGGCCAGTGGGTTTCGCCTTAGGTCGTTCGTATGGAATTACTCTTTGCATATGGCGCAGGACTGCTGACGCTCATCAACCCTTGTGTTTTGCCAGTGTTACCAATCGTGCTGGCCACTGCCCTGCAAGCTAGCCGTTTGGGACCCATTACACTTGCTGCTGGAATGAGCCTGTCGTTCGTCATTCTTGGCGTCGCTGTCTCTGCCTTTGGGCGTGCCGTTGGGCTTAATGCTGATGATATCGCACAAGCAGGCGCGGTTCTGATGATCCTTTTTGGAGTTGTGCTGCTGGTCCCGCAAGCTTCTGCCGTATTCTCAACCGCGACCGCTGGTTTTGCGGCGAAAGCGGATAGCGGCCTTGATGATGTGGATCGCGGCTCACTCACGGGGCAATTCGTCGGTGGCATGCTGCTTGGCGCGGTTTGGAGCCCCTGTGTTGGTCCGACACTTGGCGGTGCAATTTCCTTGGCGAGCCAAGGGGAGAGTTTGCTGCGAGCAACGTCCATCATGATCTTCTTTGCACTCGGTATCTCAACAATCATTCTCGTACTCGGCTATGGAGCCCGATCAGCTCTGCAAAAACGCCAAGCAGCGATGCGTCGCTTCGCAGTTGCTGCACGTCCTTTACTGGGTGCCGCCTTCATCGCTGTGGGCGTTATGCTTTTCTTCAAATGGCACTACGTCATCGAAAGCTGGCTACTCGATATCATGCCAATCTGGCTACAAGACCTATCCGTTGCTTTATAATTTGAACCAATCAAGGAGTTGAAAATGAACCGTAGAACTTTGATCCTATCTGGCGCTGCGACGCTGGTATTGCCCGCTTTGCCTGCATTCGCGGCACCGCTGGACTACACGCCGGGCCTCATGAAAGAACGCCTCGCAGCCGGAGAAACCGTATTTCTGGATTTCAAAGCGCCCTGGTGTGGTACTTGCCGCGCTCAAGAGCGCGTATTGAACAAGCTCAAGTCCGAAGATGGCACATATGAGCAGAACATTACGTTCATCAACGTCGATTGGGACACATACGGTAAATCGCAAATGGCGGATCGTTTGAAGATTCCGCGCCGCTCCACATTGGTCGCTCTCAAAGGCAAACAAGAGATTGGCCGCATCGTTGCGGATACGTCCGAGCGCAACATCAAGAAGTTGATGGATGCAGCCCTAAGCGCGGCAACAAACGCTTAAGCCACCAAACTGGCCGCTGGCCTGATATATCCTGTGAGCGTCCCGCGCCAATTGGTGATTGGGGCGTTCATGCGTTTCAGGGTAGCAGGATGGTTCGCATCAAGCACACCGGCACGCACCAAAAGCGCTGCAATCGCACATTCCGCACCGCGTGTTGTTCCGTCTGCAACCTTGAGAGCTATCCCAAGCTGTTGCTCTGGCAAGATCGCCACATAGAATGCTTCGGCACCTGTCTTGATTGCGGTTCTTCCACCCATGGCACGCATGAGTTCTGTGCAAGCGCGTGTTTCACCGGCAACCAATTCAGGATGCAGCGCCATCGCCTCGGTCAAGCGCGCAGCAGCAGTGCTGAAGGTATCAGAACGCGTATGCGCAGATGAAAAGAAGCCCATCGCACGCGCGATGCCATGCAAAGAACTTGCATGGTTGGGGGCAGAACACCCATCAATACCAAAACCCGGTGATGTAAGCTGTGTCGCCTGTTCAAAAGCGTCGAGACATGCCTTTTGCACAGCATGTTCAGGGGCAATATACTCCGGTCCCGCCCCTAGATGCTTACTCAGCGTTAGAAAGCCAGCGTGTTTGCCAGAACAGTTGTTGTGGATCTGGCAAGGGCTTTTGTCTGTTTTGATCAAATCAGTTTTTGCAGGCAAATCGTCCGGCATTTGCGGACCACACCGCATATCGCTTTCCCCAAGCCCTAGATCATCGAGCCATGCGGAAACACGGTCAGTGTGGATCGCAGCTCCTTGATGAGAGGCGCACGCCAGCGCGAGATGCTCAGTGCTCAAACCTGCGGCATCCGCAGCGCCTGAAGTGATCAACGGGATGCCCTGCAACATCTTGGAAGACGACCTAGGCAGTACAATTTCCTCAGGATTGCCCCACGCGTCCACAATCTCGCCTGCACCATCGCAAATGACGGCGTGCCCGAGATGAACGCTCTCCAGAAATTCGCCACGCCAGATCTCAGCTAAAGGAAAAGTTGCAGTCATGGTAATCTCCAGAATTTGAACGGCGAAAAAATGCCAAGCAGGCATTCACCTGTGGTGGATTTCAGGCTAATGTGCTTTTGTCGAGGAGAAAAATACCTTTAGCGCGGAGCGCCGAGAACAGGTGGCGCGCAGAGGGTAGCGATTGAGGTTAAGGACAGCTGGAGGCTGGACACGATGAATTCATGGATCACGCGCACAATTTTGGCAGCGGCTTTGGCTGTGGCAGCGACAGGCGCATTTGCTCAGGCACAGAGCACGAACCGCGTTGGCGCAAACACCGATTGGAGCGTTTTCGTAGAAAGCAATCCTAAGGAGTGCTGGAGCGTTTCATCCCCGAAAGAGACGGTAAACACGCGCGGTGGTCGAGTTGTTGCGGCCCGTCGCAGTGATATTTTGCTGTTCGTGTTCAATCGTCCGGGGTCTGGTGTGACGGGCCAAGTCACGTTTACAGGCGGTTATCCGTTTGCGAGCGGGTCGACCGTAAATATGAACATCAGCGGCACTCAGTTTGAACTGTTTACAGATGGTGAATGGGCGTGGCCAGCAACGCCTGCGGATGATGCAAAGATCATTACCGCTATGAAGCGTGGCAGCAGCGCTGTCATGACAGCGCGGTCTGGCCGTGGCACACAAACGAAAGATACGTTTTCTTTGCTTGGCTTCACCGCTTCGGTTGAAGAGGCTGAAAAGCGCTGCCAGTAATCGGGTGCGTGCGAAAGCACGTCACCTTACACAAACGCTGCGCCTTGTAAGGAGACGTCGTGTCTGAACCGGTCCTACGTGGACATTGCTTATGTGGCGCGTGCACGTTTGAGCTTATTGGCCCACACAACTTTGTCGGGCGTTGTCACGGTGAGAGCTGTCGCCCCGCCACAACATCTCCATTTATTACTTGGATTGGACAAGAGAACGGGCGATGGGCATGGACCGGCGACACGCCCGTTTCATATCAAAGCAGTCCCAGCAACGAGCGAGGGTTCTGCGGAACCTGTGGAACGCCCATGTTCTTTCGAAGCGAGAGATTTGCGAACGAATTGCACTTTTATGCAGCACTATTGAGTGATCCAAATGCGGTCACACCTACAGAGCAATATCACAGCGACGAAAGTCTCGCTTGGACCGGCGTCGCTTTAGAACAACCTGCACGCTAGATAAAACTGCCGGCGTAAGCTGCGTGATATCACGCACCTTCCCTTTAAGTCCGAATCCAGTGTATAGCGCGCCCATACCCTAAAAAGGCGATGCTCCTATGACGGCCACAGCTCCGATCACGCAAGATGTAATGACGATCCCGCGAAAATTGCCTGAGGGTCCGATCAACCTTGTCGGGCTCACGCGCGTAGGCATGCGAACCGCTTTAATTGAGAATGGCACGCCCGAAAAGCAAGCCAAGATGCGCGTCGGTCAGATTTGGCAATGGATCTATCAATGGGGCAAGCGCGACTTTGCTGAAATGACGAACCTGAGCAAAGCGTTTCGCGCTGATCTCGCTGAAAAATTCATTATTGAAGTACCCGAAGTCGTGACGCGCCAAGTCTCTGAAGATGGCACACGCAAATATCTCGTCAAAATCGCTGGCGGTCACGAGGTAGAGGTCGTTTACATCCCAGAAGATGGTCGCGGCACGCTTTGTGTGTCTTCGCAGGTTGGCTGCACGCTGACCTGTTCTTTCTGTCACACGGGCACGCAAAAACTGGTGCGCAACCTGACTGCGGGCGAGATCATCGGCCAAGTCATGATCGCGCGCGATGATCTGGATGAATGGCCCGAGCAAGGCGCGCCTAAGGATGAGACGCGTTTGCTCAGCAACATCGTTTTGATGGGCATGGGCGAACCGCTTTATAACTTTGAAAACGTGCGCGACGCAATGAAGATTGCGATGGACGCAGAAGGCATTCAGCTGTCGCGCCGTCGCATTACGTTGTCAACATCGGGTGTCGTTCCAGAAATTGCACGCACTGCGGAAGAGATTGGCTGCCAGCTCGCCATTAGTTTCCACGCGACCACAAATGAGGTGCGCGACAAGCTGGTGCCGATCAACAAACGTTGGAATATCGAAGAGCTTGTTGAAGCTTTGCGTGCCTATCCGCGCGTGTCCAATTCTGAGCGGATTACCTTTGAATATGTGATGCTAGACGGTATCAATGATACGGATGCCGATGCGCATCGTTTGATCAAATTGATCGAGGGCATTCCAGCCAAGATCAACCTGATCCCGTTCAACGAATGGCCCGGCGCGCCTTACAAACGCTCTTCGGGGAATCGCATTCATCGCTTTGCGGATATCATCTACAAAGCTGGCTATGCGTCGCCCATTCGAAAGCCGCGCGGCGAAGATATCATGGCAGCCTGTGGCCAGCTTAAATCGGCGACAGAGCGCGCGCGCAAATCTCGTAAGCAGATCGAGGCAGATGCCGGTCTGTAACTGATCAGTCATCGCTTCATTTAATATTCATACCTTGAGCCTACTTAATCAGTAGACGGGTCTACGGCGTCAAAGCTGCACATTTTGTACTCATTAAGGACACAGTCTTAGCGGAGCGTAAAACTGCATCGAATATGACGTTCGTACCACCACTCAAGGAGACGACCATGAAATATCATGCAGCAGACCCCGTTACGATCTCACGCATCCTGAACTTGGTGCGTCCAGAATTTCGTAATGTTGCATCTCGCGATGAGTTAAAACACCGATTGGCACGTTTGGGATATGGAATAAGAGATACACGACGCAGCAGAATGTTGACGACGGCGCCCCACGGTATCGAAATTGCGCCGATCCCAGCATCCTTCAACACGTTTTAAAGCGTCAAAGATCTTTGGCACCATATTTCGCTAGGAAGGTGCTGACAGCACCGTTTATGATGCGGTCCAATTCTGACTGTTCGAAAACAGTCTGAAACCCGAAAAGAATCTTTAGGAAGATGTCGGCTTTGCAAAGCTCACCAAACTGATCTGCCGCTAAGTCAAAATCCGCAATTTCAAGCTGGCCGGCCTCTGTTGCCGCCCTGAGATAAGCGCCAAGCTTTTCACGCACGACCATGGGTCCGCTTTGATAAAATGCCAAACCAAGTTCAGGAAACCGATCTGCTTGGGCGACACATATGCGAAACATGCTTTGTCCGAAATCGGAGGTCATGAAACCTAAAAGGTGCCGTGCTGCGTTGCTGAGAACGATGGCTGGCGGTTCACTTTGATCAATGTGCTCCATCGCTTCGTCAGACTGGCGCGCGCATTCGGTTTGGACAACAACGATGAACAAGCTCTCTTTGTCCGGAAAATAGCTATAAAGCGTTGCCTTAGACACGCCGCTGGCTTTTGCAACATGATCCATATTGCTTGCACTAAAGCCTTGAGCAAGAAACACGTCCCGCGCGCCTGCTAAGACCTGATCAAATTTGCGCCCCTTGCGGATTGCGGTGTCTTGTATGTTCACAAAAAACTCCAAAGCGCGGTTCGACTGCAGTGCTAGACGCTTTTGCTAACATAAACACGCTTGCTTACCTACTATGCGAACGCAACTTACCAAAAAAACCTGACACTGTGACGTTTGAGGCGAGGACCACGCTCTTCCATCTTGCTCCGTTTCGCAGAGCAAGTTACCTCTGATGCAATGCTGGATATCTTTTTACAAACGCTGCCTTTCTTTGCCGTCATTGCTCTTGGCTTTGGCGCAGGACGCACGGGCTTTTTCACCCCTGAAGCGACAGCATATCTCACAAAATTCGTCTTTTACTTTGCCCTATCTGCAATGCTGTTTCGCTTTTCTGCGACCTTATCTTTTAGCGACATTTGGAACGGCAGACTTGTCGTCGCATATCTTTGGGGCACGGCATTCATATATGGTGTCGCGACCATCGTGGCACTCTTGCGCAGCCAAAGCATGGCCAAAACCGCAATCGAAGCGCAATGCGCCGTGATCGGAAATACAGGCTTCTTAGGCGTGCCGATGCTGGTTCTACTTATGGGGGAACAAGCGATTGGCCCCGTGATGTTGGTATTGGCCGTAGATCTTGTCGTGTTTTCCAGCCTGATCGTCATTTTGATGTCTATTGCTCAAGACGGGCGCTTTGAGCTTTCAATCTTCAAAACCATCGGGATTGGCCTGCTGAAAAACCCAATGATCGTCTCTATGGTGCTTGGCCTGACTTGGTCAGCCACTGGCCTGCCTTTGCCCAAGCCAGTTTTCGCGTTCGCAGAGCTCCTTGGCGCGGCGGCAACACCCGGCGCGCTTTTCGCGATCGGGGCGTCACTGGCTAGCAAGTCCACAGAAAAGATCGAAGTCGCTGCATGGCTTACGTTCTGCAAATTGGTGTTGCATCCTGCTTGCGTCGCCATCGCTGCAATTTACATCTTTCCGCTCGACCCATATTCCGCAGCAGTGATAATCGCCGCTGCCGCCTTGCCAGTCGCAGGCAACGTCTACATGTTGGCGCAACATTACAACGTCGCTCCTCAAAGGGTGTCCACCGCCATTTTGGTCTCAACCGCGATAAGCATTGTGACCGTTTCTTTAGTCATTGGGTGGGTCGGCCAACTATAGGCCGAGGCCCCGAAAAAGGAGTTAATATCGATGATAACTGGATCCGAAAATGCCTGCTTTGGTGGTAAACAAGGTGTCTACACGCACACTTCAAAGGTCTGCGGTGTCGATATGACGTTCGGCTTATTCATGCCAGCTGAAGCAGAAAATGGCCCTGTACCCGTCTTGTGGTTTCTGTCAGGCCTGACCTGCACACACGAAAACGCGATGGTCAAAGCAGGTGCGCAAAACTGGGCGGCAGAGCAAGGGATTGCATTGATCTTCCCCGACACATCCCCGCGCGGTGAAGGCGTAGCCAATGACGAAGCATATGATCTTGGCCAAGGTGCTGGATTTTACGTCGATGCAACAGAAACCCCATGGTCACCGCATTTCAAAATGTGGAGCTACCTTGCTGACGAGCTCCCAGCGCTTATTGAGGATCAATTCGAGGTCGATATGGAACGTCAGGGCATCACGGGTCATTCGATGGGTGGTCATGGTGCGCTGACTCTGGCGATGAATTTAGAGGGGCGCTTTCGCTCTGTTTCCGCCTTCGCCCCCATCTGTAATCCGACCGCGTCGGATTGGGGGCGCAAGCAACTGGGCGCATATCTTGGTAGCGACGAAAGCACATGGGCCAAGCACGACGCCGCTTTGTTAATGAAAGAAAAGGGCTTTGATGGACCTGTGCTCATCGACACAGGCACCAACGATCAATTCCTTGATCTGCTCAAGCCTGAAACTCTGGCTGATGCCGCAACTCAGCGCCGACAGCAAATGACCTTTCGCATGCAGCCGGGTTATGATCACAGCTACTTCTTTATTTCGACCTTCACGGAAGATCATGTGACCTTCCACGCTGAAGCACTTTATGCATGAGCGTCTACATCGACGCAGATGCCTGCCCGGTTAAAGCCGAAGCAGAAAAGGTCGCAACCCGCCACGGTGTAACCATGTATGTCGTTTCAAACGGTGGCTTGCGCCCCACATCAAACCCATTGGTGGAAAACATCATCGTCGATGCCGGGCCAGATGTTGCCGATATGTGGATCGCAGATCGTTGCGGCCCTGCTGACGTCGTGGTGACAGGCGACATTCCCTTGGCCGCGAAATGCGTTGAGGTAGGGGCAGAAGTGTTGCAGCACAATGGGGACCGTTTCACGGCGGCCAACATAGGGCAACGTTTGGCAATGCGTGATCTAATGGCTGAGCTGCGCGAAGCCAATCCGCTCGGTGCGGGCAGTGGCGGCAAGCCTTTCTCAAAAGCCGACAGATCTCGGTTTCTGGATTCATTGGAACGCGCGTTGAGGGCAGCAAAAGGGAAAAGCTAATGACTGTAGACGCGGTAATCTTTGACATTGGCAACGTGTTGATCGAGTGGCAGCCAGAGCGGTTTTATGATCGCGTGATTTGCGAACAACGCCGCCGCGCGATATTTGATACCGTCGATCTGCATAAAATGAATGATCGCGTGGATCGCGGTGAGCCGTTTCGCGATGTGATTTACGAAACAGCTGAACTTTATCCTGAAATCCGCGATGATATCCGTATGTGGCACGACAACTGGATAGAAATGGCCTCCCCCGCGATTGCGCATTCGGTGCGTTTGATGCGTGCTTTGCAAGCGAAAGGTGTTCCCGTGTTCGCACTCACCAATTTCGGGGTTGAGAGCTTTGCCTACGCGCAAACAGAATATGACTTTCTCAACGAATTTGATCGCGCTTATGTATCTGGGCACATGAAGGTCATCAAACCTGACGCGGATATCTATGCACAGCTTGAAGCTGATTGCGGGATTGAGCCCAAGCGTTTGCTTTTCACAGATGATCGTTTGGACAACATTGAAGCTGCAGCAGCGCGGGGCTGGCAGACACATTTGTTCGAAGGATCGCATGGCTGGGCAGCGCGGTTGGTCGCTGAAAACTTGTTAAGTAAAGGCGAAGCCGCATGAGCGTACAAATCGGATTTGACGATGGGCAAAAAGAGCTCGACTGGATTGGCCTGACGGAAGCATTGGTCGCGGGACATCAGCTTCCCAAAGCAGAAATTGCCGATACATTTCTTTATCGCGGCAAAGATACTCTGCTGAACCGATCTGCTTGGATTGATGGGCTTGGTCTTGCTGTGAAATGCGCCACTGTGTTTCCTGAAAATCCGCAAGCGGGTGTGCCGATGATCAACGGCGCGGTGTCGCTGTTTGATGATGCGCATGGAAAACTAGAAGCAATTATTGATTTTCATTTGATCACCAAATGGAAAACCGCAGGGGATAGCTTGCTCGGTGCATTGCGTCTTGCGCGTCCAGAGAGCCGCAAAATTCTGATTATCGGGTCAGGCACTGTCGCACGCTCTTTGCACGACGCCTACAGCGCTGGATTTGCCGGTGCCGAGTTCACCGTCTGGAGCCGCACGCGCGCGAACGCTGAACAGTTTGCGAATGAGCGTAAATCTGTTGTTGCTGATGATCTCGAACGCGCCGTGCGCGAGGCGGATATTATTACCAGTGCAACAATGAGCACAGAGCCTGTATTGCGTGGCGAATGGTTGCAAGCAGGTCAACACGTGGATTTGATTGGCGCTTATCGGCCTGACATGCGCGAAGCAGATGATCAGGCGTTAAAGAAAGCGCGGGTTTTTGTGGATAGTTTTGACACAACCATTGGGCACATCGGTGAGGTCCAAATCCCATTGGACAGCGGCGCAATAAGTCGCTCTGATTTGATTGCAGATTACTATTCCGCTGATGGATTCAAACGACGTTCAAGCGATGACATAACGCTCTTTAAAAATGGTGGTGGCGCGCATCTGGATTTGATGGTGAGCCGGTATGTTCTGGATCGCTACAGGGGTTAAAGCTGGGGGCCAGCCCCCAGACCCCCGGAGTTTATTTGGAAAAATGAAATCTAAGCCGTGAGTGGGCGTGCGAGTTTTCGTTCCCTGATGGGCAAATGTATGATTGCACTAAACGCGCCAACACCGATGCCGACCCACCAAACGACTGTATAGCTTCCATACATATCATACATCCGGCCACCGAGCCAAACGCCCAGGAAACTACCAAGCTGGTGGCTGAAGAACACGATCCCATAGAGCGTACCCATGTAGCGCAGCCCATATATGTGTGCGACCAGACCGGAGGTGAGCGGGACCGTGGCCAACCATAAGGACCCCATCGCAACAGAGAAAATAATCACCGACGTTGGCGTGATCGGCATCATGATAAAGATGATCGCGATAATCGTGCGGCCTGTGTAAATTCCCGCCAACAAGTATTTTTTGGAATAGCGGTTGCCGAGCCACCCAGCAAAAAGCGTGCCCGCTATATTGGCCGCCCCAATCAAAGCGATTGCGAGAGCGCCAAGGGCAGAAGTCGTCGTAATGCCAGCCGCGTGCAAAGCACCACCCGCCAAGATTGGGCCACACATCTCGGTCACAAATGCTGGAAAATGCGCAGTGATAAAGGCGAGTTGATAACCGCAGCTGAAAAAGCCAAGGAAAATGAACGTGTATGTTGGATCCTTGAACGCGCCTTTGAGGACTTGGCCAAGGCTCTGCTCCAGCTCCGCTTTGCCCGCAGTTTGAGGTGCGCGCATAAAAGGCAGCAACATCAGCACTGCAAGAATGGCAGCAGCGAATACGATGAACACGTTTTGCCAAGGCATAAAGGTTAGGAGCAGTTCGGCGGTCGGTGCACCAACAACCTGACCCGCGCTGCCCGCAGCCGTAGCAATCGCAAGCGACATAGACCGGTTCGCATCAGAACTTGCACGCCCGACAACGGCTAGAATGACGCCAAACCCCGTACCAGCGACACCAAACCCAACGAGAATTTCGAGCATCTGATGTGCTTCCGGCGTCACTGCGAAAGACGATAGCACAAGGCCCGCAGCATAAATGACGGCACCGATGATGATGGCTTTGCGATCTCCGATCTTTTCAGCCAAGGCCCCGAAAATTGGCTGACCGATGCCCCAAGCGAGGTTCTGGATCGCAATGGCGAGCGAGAATTCTGAACGCAGCCAGTTAAACTCTGTCGCGATCGGGATCTGGAATACGCCAAAAGACGCGCGGATCGCGAAGTTTACCAAAATTATAACGCAGCCAACGATAAGGACGGGCGTGAACAAGGAAGACTGCTGTTTCATATTTGGGCTTTCTGGTGGTCGTCGCGTGACGTTAAGGCTTTTAAAGCGAAGGTCAATCGCACGCACTCTTTTCGCGCCACAACACACAGGCTAAAGAACAGCATGGACACGCTCTTAGACATCTACGCCGCGCGCGTTACAAATGGTGAGCTCACCGCCGACCCAGTGCAAGAACTAGCACTTACGCGGTTCGGGCGCATTCGCGCAGCACTTGCTGAACCTGTGAAGAAGGGTCTGTTTCGAAAAGCGCCGCCACCGCCAAAAGGGCTCTATCTTTGGGGCGGCGTTGGTCGCGGCAAGTCGATGCTGATGGACTTGTTTGTAGATGCCTCTCCTGTCCCGTCGCGACGCGTGCATTTCCATGCTTTCATGCAAGAAATTCATGCGGGTATGCACAAGGCACGCAAAGACGGAATTGAAGACGCTTTGAAGCCCGTCGCACAAGCCGTGATCGCTGAAGTCAAATTGCTTGCCTTTGATGAAATGCAAATCACCGATATTACCGATGCCATGATCGTGGGGCGCTTGTTCGAGATGTTGATGGAAGCAGGCGTTGTCATTGTAACGACGTCCAACCGGATACCCGACGATCTGTATAAAGACGGTTTGAACAGGCATCGCTTCTTACCCTTTATTGCGCTCTTGAAAAACAGGATGGAAGTGGCGGAACTCGCCAGTGACACGGACTATCGTCAAGATCGGCTTGCGGGTTCTCCGAGTTATTTCACGCCGATTGATCAAAACTCACGAGCGCAGATCGAAGAGGTTTGGCAGCGTTTGAGCGATGGCAAAGGCAAGCCGCTTGATCTGATCGTGCAGGGACGAAAAGTAAGGTTGCCCGGCTTTCACAATGGTGCGGCCCGCGCGAGTTTCTTCAACCTGTGCGGCGCGCCACTTGGGCCTGCAGATTATCTGACCATAGCAGAAGCCGCGCGCGTGCTGATCCTTGAAGATATTCCCCGCCTGAGCCGCAATAACTTTAACGAAGCAAAACGGTTCGTGACGCTAATCGACGCTCTTTATGAGGCAAAGGTACAGCTAATTGCATCAGCTGCGGCGTCACCAGAAATGCTATACGTTGAAGGCACAGGTACGTTCGAGTTCGAGCGCACAGCAAGCCGTCTGCGCGAAATGCAAAGCGCTGACTGGGGGCAACCATAAACCGTTACCACATGCGCGACTTGGCATACTCTGGATAGTCCGCATCATAGCCATCCGCGTCAAACATCGCATCGCGTTCTTTGACAAAGGCACCAGCTGTCGGGACTTTTTGATCGCTTTGTTCATCGCTCCAGAGTTTAGAGCGCATCAAGGCTTTCGCACATTGAAAATACATCTCTGTGATCGTGATCGCGAGAACGCTTCTTGGAAGCTTCCCCTTTTTCTCAAATCGCTTCAGCACTTCAGCATCAGCCGTCACAATCCCCGTGCCGTTAACGCGCACAACATTGGTGCTGCTTGGGATCATAAATATTAGGCTTACGCGTTCGTCTCGCACCACGTTTCGTAGGGTATCTACACGATTGTTGCCAAATCAATCGGGCATCAACATCGTTTTAGCGTCAGCAATTGTAACAACAGACCCGTCATCACACCTTGGGCTGCCGTCTGTTCCTTCTGGTCCGACGGTCGAAATCACAACAAAGCGGCACGCCTCGATCCATTCGCGATAAAGCGGTGTCATCTGAGTAAAGACTTTGGTCAAAGAGCGTGGATTTGCTTCGCCATATATCTCCTCCAAAGCAGCGATGGTTTTGATAGGTTTCATGACGTGCTCCAATACCTGTCGGGTATCTCTAGATAACACTTTCGCTGCGGGTTTTGAAAATCAACTCAACAAAAAAGAAGGAGCCTTAAAAGCTCCTTCGAGTCTTTGCCTGTTATTAAGTCCCATTTTCCGCACGCCGCTCGATCAGACGTTGGTCCCGGAAGGATCTTTGGTTTTTAGGCTATTGGGATGAGAACACACATTTCGCGAAATAATTTTGCGTGTGTGTGATTACATAACTGCGTCTCCCCCAATCGGATCTTTTGACAAAACAACACTGGCAGGCGCTGCGTGATCCGGTTGGGATAAAGCTATAAGCGAATCGATTCGCGACAGTCAACACTCTGTGATTCGGTAAAATGTAACCACAGGATGTTGCAGCACATGAAGGGCGATAGCATGAAAGAGATAGGATCGATCAGCGGAACGAATTCAACGTGCAGCAAGCCATTGATGCGACTCATCAATTTAGATGCGGCGCGTGTAACAGGCAAAGTGACGATAGCGCTGCGCGAGAGCATTGCGTCCCGTTTTTGCTTTCGAAAAAAATTTCAAAAAAATTGAAATTTTTGCGTTTCAGCCTAAGACATGCTGTATTTCAGGACCTGACCAATGCGTAACGCGTTCGGGTTGCGTCGCAAAGATGGGTTATCTGACAAAAGCCGATCAGTAGCGAGCGCGGATCCATAGAGCTTAATAGCAATCAGAGCCAGCGTATCACCAGAGGACACTGTGTAGGTGTTGGACGCAGAGCCGCTCAGCCCAGTCGTGCCGCGCACGGGAGCAGCCAAACGCGCAGTGCGCTGTACCTGACCTTGTGCAGCAGGCACCGTCGTCGTGCGTGGCGCTGTGAAGGTGGTTTTAGGGGCCGCTTGCAACGGCTGCGTTCCATCAACGTGCCCCATGGAGCGGCGCACGATTGAGTTCAAAAGGCTCCCCTCTTGGCCTGGCGCTTTGGACATCTGACCAAGACTGTTTAGCGCGTTGAGCGTTTGCCAGCTCATATCGCGCAACTCAGGTGCGATGTAGGGCGTGGCATCGCGCAATGTAGTACCCGGTGTTGCGGCACGAACTGGCGCAGATGTCGTCGGTTGAGCTTCCCTTGCGGCTAGGATGGCCGCAAATGGAGTTGCCGCAGGCACCGTTTTTGCAGACGCAGCCATCGTTTCAGGTGCAACAACATCCGAGCCTGTAAGTGCTTCGCGAACCGCCGCAGAGGTGTCCAAAGTAGCTTGCAAGCGGGGCTCGGGTTCAACCGCTGCTCGCGCTTGCATATCTCTTGCAGCTTTAAGCTCGGACGCAACATTGTCAGGCATCTTGAGCATCGCATCAACTACAGGCTCATCAAGAACTTGGAGCTGATTGCGTGATGTTTCAAAGAGCTCTAGATCGCTAGGCGAAGACGCGAAATCTTCACGCGGGCCGGGCTGCGATACAATTACAAGAACCGTAGACAGAGTGAAGAAGGCGAAAATAGCTATACCACGTATCATATTACGACACTCACTTTGAAACTGTTAAACCAAGAACATGCACATCTGCAGACCACCCCGATAATACAGGATCTTTTGCTCTGGATATCCGGCGTCCAGTAGCAATTGAACGGCTTGGCGCGCAGTTGGCGACCAAGGTCCATCATCAAAAATCATTAGATCGAACGCACCAGAAAAATCCATCTGCCCGATTGCACCCAGCGCGAGCAACAGGTCTTCACGGTAAGGGTTGTTGCCAACCAACGTTGCTGCAGGAACAGATATCGCGCCCGGTATGGTGCCTGCTGCGTATTCCTCGGGCAAACGCGCATCCACCAGAAGGCCACTTCCCGATGAAACAGCCTGTTGCATGAACGCAAACACTTCAAGTTCTGTAAGTGTGGTCACACCCGCTGCCGCAGTAGCCGGTTCGATGCAATGTTCAGGACAAGTGCGATCCGTTTGCGCGTATTGGCTTGGCAGGGTGATCTCACCATTGATGGCGCGTCGAATACTCAACGCTTGCCCACCAAATTCGAACTCAACGCTCGAAAGACCCAAAGCGATATCCGCCTTAACCGCTTGCGGCACAAGCGCTAAAGATAAAACAGCTACAGAAATAGCCGACGCAAAAGCGACGTAAACTGACTTAGAAATAATCATACCTGCTCGAAACGTTTTTTCGTTTTCGTTGGATTTAACCTAGGTCCTCAGACTCTCGCGATCAATATAGACCCAGGATTGTATTGCGATCTTACATCACATTGAAAACGTTTAGATAAGGTTAACCGTTTTCCCGCAATACGTGACCTGCAAGGTAGAGCGATCCACATATCAAAACACGCGCGGTTGGTGATCCTTTGGCGATAGCCTCAAGCGCTGCATCAACGCTGCCAGCTTCATGTGCCGTCATGCCCACAGCGCGCGCCGCGGTGGCGGTGACCTCGCTTGGCAATGTGTTTATCTCACCCGGAATGCTGACGGCGTGCAAAGTATGCACATGCAGCGCAAGCGGTCGCATATAGCCGCTCACGTCTTTCGTATTCAGCATACCGCAAATCAAATGCGTCTCGCGCTTTGGGAGTTTGTCCAGAAAATCAGCGATTGCCAACGCAGCAGACGCGTTGTGTCCACCATCGAGCCACAACTCAATGCCCGGCACGCTCTCTGCCAGTGCACCGCTTTTCAACCTTTGCATACGCGCGGGCCACGTCGCATCCGTCATTGCAGCAGCGCAAGCATCTTCATCAAACCCAAGGGCACGCAAGCCTGCAATCGCAGCACCTGCGTTCTGAACCTGATGCGCACCCAAAAGCGCAGGCATCGGCAAATCAAGCAGCCCAGTCTCATCTTGATAAATCAGACGATCCCGCTCTGTGCTGACGTGCCAATGTTGTCCATAAGCAAAAATAGGTGCACCAAGCTGCGCGGCCTTCGCTTCGATCACATCCAGCGCGGCATCTTCTTGAGGGCCTACGATGCACGGCAAACCGCGTTTAATGATACCAGCCTTTTCACCCGCGATTTCTGAAAAGGTCTCACCAAGAAACTGCTGATGATCGATCGACACAGGGGTGATGATCGTCAATGCGGGGCTATCAATCACATTCGTTGCATCAACGCGCCCACCCAAGCCAACCTCGACCAAAGTATAATCCGCATGCTGGCGCGCAAAGGCGAGCATAGCGGCGCAGGTCGTGATCTCGAAATAGGTTATGCTTTCACCACCGTTGGCGATGTAGCACTCATCCAAAATCTCGGTGAGATACGCTTCCGAAATCAGCTCTCCCGCGACACGGATACGTTCGTGAAAACGCGCAAGATGCGGCGAGGTGTAGGCGTGAACAGACTTACCTGCCCCTTCAAGGCCAGCGCGAATCATTGCTTGGGTGCTGCCTTTGCCATTGGTCCCCGCAATATGGATCACAGGGGGCAGTTTGCGCTCTGGGTGATCCAAAGCAACAAGCAAACGTTCGCATCGATCCAGAACCAGATCAATGACTTTAGGATGCAGTTTCATCATCCGCTCTAGGATGACATCGGAAGTGGCTGCGCTCACTCTTTGGTGCCCTTAGGCTTTGAGGGGTCAAGCTCTGCAGTCTCACCATTGTCAGCGTTAGCCGTTTCAACCTCCGCCTCAACCAGCGTAGTAAGTTCTGGCTTTGGTAAATCGCCCATTACAGGCGGTGGCATATGCATGAGCATTCGGATGATCTGAACCAACTCCGCCTTCATCTCTGTGCGCTTGGTCACACGGTCAAGCATGCCATGATCAAGCAAATACTCCGCGCGCTGAAAGCCCTCAGGCAATTTTTCACCAATCGTCTGCGCGATCACGCGTGGCCCTGCAAAACAGATCAACGCATTCGGCTCTGCGATCTGCACATCACCAAGCATCGCGTAGGACGCGGTAACACCACCCGTCGTCGGATGCGTCAGCACCACAATATAGGGTAAACCCGCCTCTTTCAGCATTTGCACCGCAACCGTGGTGCGCGGCATTT
>JAHEGL010000184.1 GCA_024645145.1 Planktotalea sp. | reverse complement strand
CGCAGAAACTTGTGACAACAGGAATATTCATGCGTTCCCGCAACCCGATCTATCTGGGCGATGTTTTGCTTCTTTCGGGTTTGATTCTGCGTTGGGATGCCGTGTTAGCGCTCCCGATCATTCCGGTATTCTTAAGTATACTGGAGCGGCGCTTTATTATTCCGGAAGAAAACCGCCTTCGTAGCGCCTTTAAGGTTGATTTTTTCAATTATTGTCAGTTGGTTAGGCGTCGGATCTAGGCGCTAGTCTTATTTCGCGACATAGAGACGCTAAAATCCGACATACGCTTGCGCCTTCACCGCGCGCCCATTAACCACTCAAGTAACATTGTGCCGCTCGGCCAGTGATTTGGCTTTTATTATTACAAAGGGGGCAGATCTTTGAAAATCGGAACACCTAAAGAAGTGTTTGAGGGAGAAAACCGCGTAGGCATGACGCCTGAAAGCGCGAAGCAACTCCAGAAACTCGGATACGACTGCATCATCGAGGCGGGCGCTGGCGCCAACGCTGGATTTTCTGACGCGCTCTACAAAGAGGCTGGCGTTGAGGTCGTAAAGACCGCCGCTGCGCTTTGGAAAGACGCGGACATCGTCGCAAAAGTGCGCCAGCCCGAAACGGCTGAGTTGAAGCGCATGCGCGAAGGCCAGACTTTGATTTCCTTCTTCACACCAGCCGCGAACGACGCAGGCATGGATGCGGCGAAGACAAAGGGCACGAACGTGATTGCCATGGAAATGGTTCCACGTATTTCACGCGCTCAAAAGATGGACGCGCTGTCGTCCATGGCGAATATCGCGGGCTACCGCGCCGTTATTGAAGCGGGTAACAACTTCCCACGTTTCTTCACAGGTCAGATCACCGCTGCGGGTAAGGTTCCGCCAGCGAAGGTTCTGGTCGTTGGTGCTGGTGTTGCGGGTCTCGCGGCAATTGGTACATCCACATCCCTTGGCGCGATCACCTACGCGTTCGACGTGCGCCCCGAAGTGGCCGAGCAGGTTGAGAGCATGGGCGCCGAGTTCGTCTTCCTAGACTTTGAAGAAGAGCAGGCCGACGGTGCCGCGACAGGTGGTTATGCTGCTGTGTCCAGCCCTGAGTTCGCCGCCGCGCAGCTTGCGAAGTTCCGCGAAATCGCGCCGGACATGGATATCGTCATCACGACTGCCCTGATCCCGAACCGCGAAGCGCCAGAGCTTTGGACCAAAGATATGGTTGAGAGCATGAAGCCGGGTTCTGTGATCGTCGACCTAGCCGCTGAGAAGGGCGGCAACTGCAAGATGACTGTAATGGACGAGAAGATCGTCACGGACAACGGCGTGACCATCATCGGTTACACCGACTTCCCAAGCCGTATGGCGGCGCAGGCATCCACGCTTTACGCGACAAACATTCGTCACATGATGACTGATTTGACCCCTGAGAAGGACGGCCAGATCAACCACGATATGGAAGACGATGTCATTCGCGGTGCGACTGTGACGTTCGACAAAGAAATCACTTTCCCACCACCACCACCGAAGGTACAGGCGATTGCTGCCAAGCCTAAGGAAGTGGTGCCAGAACTGACGCCTGAAGAGAAGCGCGCGGCAGAAACAGCAGCATTCAAAGCGCAGACCAAACAGCAAGTCACATTGCTCGCGGTTGGTGCTGCTTTGCTCTTGGGTGTCGGCCTTATCGCGCCTGCAAGCTTCATGCAGCACTTTATCGTCTTCGTTCTGGCGGTCTTTGTTGGCTTCCAAGTCATCTGGGGCGTGGCGCACAGCTTGCACACACCGCTGATGGCGGTAACGAATGCGATTTCTTCGATCATCATTTTGGGCGCTTTGATACAAATCGCATCGGGCTCGTTTTTGGTGATCCTGCTCGCAGCGCTGTCGGTCTTCATGACGGGCATCAATATTTTCGGCGGCTTTCTTGTGACACGGCGCATGCTCGCCATGTTCCAGAAATCGTAAGGGGGCTGGTTCAATGGAATTTGGTTTTACAACGGCAGCTTACGTAGTTGCAGCGGTTCTGTTTATTCTGTCTTTGGACGGACTGTCAGGCCAAGAAAGCGCGAAACGCGCGGTGTGGTATGGCATTGTGGGCATGGCGCTCGCGGTGGCTGCGACGCTGGTTGGCCCCGGTTCGGGCTATTGGTTCGTCTCGCTTGTGATGATCGCAGGCGGCGGCGCCATTGGTTATCAACTCGCGACCAAAGTGCAAATGACGCAGATGCCAGAACTGGTTGCTGCAATGCACTCGCTCGTGGGTTTGGCGGCGGTTTTCGTCGGCTTGATCGCGCATATCGAGCTGGGCCGCGTCTTGGCGATGGACGATGCCGTGAAGAAATCCCTTGAAGGGTTTGCAGCCCTCTTGGCCAAGAAAGACGGTGTTGAGATCGGTATTCTGCGGGTTGAGCTGTTCCTTGGTATCTTCATCGGTGCGATCACGTTCACAGGTTCTGTCATTGCCTACGGTAAGCTTGCCGGCAAAGTGGACAGTGCGGCGACGAAGCTTCCGGGCGGTCACATGCTAAACGCGGGCGCGGCGATCCTCTCGGCGGTCTGCTTGATCTGGTACATGAACACGGGCGGTTTCTTCCCATTGTTCTTGATGACTTTGGCAGCTTTGTTCATCGGCTATCACTTGATCATGGGCATCGGCGGCGCGGATATGCCTGTCGTTGTCTCCATGCTGAACAGCTATTCTGGTTGGGCCGCTGCGGCGATTGGTTTCTCCCTCGGGAACGACCTGTTGATCGTGGTTGGTGCGCTCGTTGGCTCCTCTGGTGCGATCCTGTCCTATATCATGTGTAAGGCGATGAACCGGTCGTTCGTCTCCGTCATCTTGGGTGGTTTTGGCGGCCCTGCTGGCGAGCAAATGGCCGTTGAGGGTGAGCAAGTCGCAATCGACACCGATGGTGTTGCGACGGCACTCAATGAAGCGGATAGCGTCATCATTATTCCAGGCTACGGTATGGCTGTTGCGCAAGCGCAGGCGACTGTTGCGGAGCTGGTGCGCAAATTGCGTGCACAAGGCAAGAACGTGCGTTTCGCGATCCACCCTGTTGCGGGCCGTTTGCCAGGCCACATGAATGTTCTGCTGGCGGAAGCGAAAGTGCCCTATGACATCGTGATGGAAATGGACGAGATCAATGAGGACTTCCCTGATACGGACGTCGCTATCGTGATCGGCTCCAATGACATCGTGAACCCAGCGGCGCAGGATGATCCGAACTCTCCGATTGCAGGCATGCCTGTTCTTGAGTGCTGGAAAGCCAAGCAAGTGTTTGTGTCCAAGCGTGGTCAGGGTACGGGGTACTCTGGCATCGAGAACCCGCTGTTCTTCAAGGACAACACGCGGATGTATTACGGTGATGCGAAGGAAAGCCTTGATAAGCTTTTGCCAATGATCGACTGATCAAGCGCCACCTTTAATTGAAAGAGAAAGCCTTGCCATTTGGTGGGGCTTTCTTTTTGACTGCTGCGATCTATCTGTTTCGGATAATATCGAAGGATCTCATAAAATGCTTTTTAAACACGCGCTCACCCTCACAGCTCTCTCAATATGCAGCGCGTCCTTCGCGCAGGCCGATATCTCAGCCCGTTTCATCGAAGGTGCGCCTAAAGATCGCTTTGAGATCACCTCCAACTCTGACTGCTTGAGCGGGCCGTTGACGGTGACAATCAACTTGGATGGCTCCGCAGGTGTTTTGATCTTTGACACCACTGCGTCAGGGGCAGGGGTGGAAGTGTTCCAACCCTTTGAGCTTACCTCAGGCGGCTCACTCGTAGAGCAAGCACCAAGCGTGATGGATGGCGACAAAGCATTGAGTATCGGCTTGAGCGCCTTGCCAAAAGGGCAGACAGTGGCCTTTACATTAGACGTCGATGGCACAGGCGGAGCGCGCGAAATCACGGTGAATGGCGGTGAAATCGTAGGTGCTTCAGTTGTCCTTATGGCCGATGGAGAACGTAGGAGTGCAAAATTCGGGGTCAATGCCAAGGCCGTGCTTGCGAACAGCGGTTGCAGTTCCTAATCTTTCAAGGGAAGGCAGTGTATACCGTTGCATTCATTTAACGTATTATAATTTAACGATTTTTTCCTTTTCAAAGTGCCGGTAGCGGACTAGGCTGAGGTCAAACGCCCTTAGTACTTAGGTAAACGCCGTGCCCCCCGTCCAAGACCACCCTTTGCGCTTTCAACTCTCAAACGAGTTACATGCACGTCCTTTTCCGACCCTAACCGCCGGATCGCGCGCGATTTTTCTGGCGCTGAAGCATCAGGATGCGACCCATCCAGAGGCAGCCAAGGCGGATCTGGATCACCTGATCAAATTGC
>JAHEGL010000177.1 GCA_024645145.1 Planktotalea sp. | reverse complement strand
GACACCGAAGCGACCCGACGCCACCTGCTTGATCTTCGCAGATGGATTGTCGCCGTTCGGCTCCGGCACGAAGTGTTCGGGATCTTCACCGCCCTCACCACTGTCAGAGCGCGCGCCAATGCGGTTCATCGCAACGTTGAGCATTTTATGTGCCTCTGGGCTAAGCGCACCCAAAGACATGCCCGGCGTCACGAAACGCTTGCGGATCGCGGTAACGCTTTCCACTTCGTCCACATTAATCGCATCACCCATCGGCTTGATCGCTAGCAAATCGCGCAAGTTGATCGGTGGGTTGCTTTGCATCTTGGCGCTATACTGCTTCCACATTTGGAAGGACCCCGTGTTACACGCAGTCTGCATCATGTGCATGGACTGCGCTTCCCAAGCGTGAGTTTCGCCAGATTTGCGCGACTTGTAGAAACCGCCAATTGGCAGAACGTCGCGGCCACCTTGCCAGCCAAGACCATGAATTTCTTCCGCCTTGAACTGGATACCGGAGACACCAATGCCGCTGATGCGCGAGGTCATACCGGGGAAGAATTCAGCGCACATCGCACGCGACAGACCCACGGCCTCGAAGTTCAAACCACCACGATAAGAAGACACAACAGAGATGCCCATCTTTGCCATGATCTTGAGAAGGCCCTGATCAATCGCCTCACGGTAGCGCGCGACAGCTTCGGTCAAAGTGCAATCCAAAAGATCACGCTCGATACGATCCGCAAGGGAGTCTTCGGCCAAATACGCATTCACAACCGTCGCACCACAGCCGATCAGAACCGCGAAATAATGCGGGTCGATACACTCGGCTGAGCGCACGTTCAAGGAACAGAATGTCCGCAAACCCTTGCGCGTCAGATGGCTATGCACTGCGGAAGTCGCAAGGATCATCGGCATGCCAACACGGGTTTCATTCTGCGCTTCGTCCGTCAGAACAATGTGACCCGCACCAGAACGCACAGCGTCTTCCACTTCTGCACGAATGCGAGCAAGACCCGCTTGCAGCGCACCCGCGCCGCGCACAAATGTACAATCGATGGTAACCAAATCTGCATTGAAATGCGTGGTCAGCTCTTCCCACTGCGCGTTACCCACAAAAGGACTGTCCAATACAAGGATTTCGGTCTGTGCAGAGCTTTCATCAAGTACGTTCTTGAGGTTCCCAAAGCGCGTCTTGAGGCTCATCACGCGGAATTCGCGCAAGCTATCGATTGGCGGGTTCGTAACCTGAGAGAAATTCTGACGGAAGAAATGGCTCAAAGGGCGATATTTCTTTGACAGGACCGCAGAAGGCGTATCATCACCCATAGAGGCCAGCGTTTCCTTGCCATCCTCAGCCATCGGCGCAAGGATTTGCTCTAGCTCTTCAATCGTGTAGCCAGCTGCGATTTGACGCTTGCGCAGCTCAGCGCCGGAATAGATCGCCTTTTCCGTGATAGATGCCAATGCGCCATCAAGTTCGTTGATCTTGCCAACCCATTCGCCAAACGGCAGCGCTGCAGCGAGCTTGTCTTTGATCTCACCATCGCGGAACATCTGACCCTTTTTCATGTCCACAGCCAGCATCTGACCTGGGCCAAGCGCACCCTTTTCGACGACGGTTGTTTCGTCAATCGGCACCATGCCGGCCTCAGAACCAGCGATCAGCAGGCCATCACCTGTCACAACATACCGCATTGGACGCAGACCATTGCGATCCAAACCTGCGCAGACCCAACGACCATCGGTCATCGCCAATGCAGCAGGACCATCCCAGGGCTCCATCACGGAGTTGCAGTAGGAATACATATCACGCCAGCTTTGCGGCAATTCCACCGCTTGTTTGGACCAGCTTTCAGGCACCAACATTGTCTTTGCCATCGGCGCAGAACGACCCGCGCGGACAAGCACTTCGAACACCGAATCAAGCGCCGCTGAGTCGGACGAACCAGACGGAACGATTGGCTTGATGTCTTCTGCCAAGTCACCAAACGCGCTGGAGGCCATGCGAATTTCGTGGCTCTTCATCCAGTTGACGTTGCCCTTGAGCGTGTTGATCTCACCGTTGTGCGCGAGCATGCGGAACGGCTGAGCCAACCACCACTGCGGGAAAGTATTCGTGGAATAACGCTGGTGATAGATCGCAAATGCACTCTCAAAGCGTTCGTCCATCAGGTCGGGGTAAAACACCGCAACTTGTTCCGCGAGCATCATACCTTTGTAGATCACCGAACGGCAGGACAGCGATGCAAGGTACAGTTCGTTGATACCAGCAGCGGCCGCAGCTTTTTCGATACGACGACGGATCACATATAGCTCGCGCTCAAACGTCTCTTCGTCCACGCCTTTAGAATTCGAAATGAGGATCTGCTCGATCTCTGGACGCGTCGCGTTGGCTTTGTCACCAAGGCACGCCACATCTACTGGCACGTGGCGCCAGCCATAGATGTAATACCCCATGCGTAGAACTTCGCTTTCCACGATTGTACGGCAAGTTTCCTGTGCGCCATAATCCGTACGCGGCAAGAAGACTTGGCCAACGGCCATCAATTCATCTTTGCGCGGAGTGTGGCCTGTGCGTTCGATCTGGTCATAAAAGAAGGACACAGGGATTTGCACATGGATACCTGCGCCATCGCCGGTCTTTCCATCCGCATCCACAGCGCCACGGTGCCAGATCGCTTTCAGCGCATCGATGCCAGCTTCAACAACCTTGCGCGACGGTGAACCGTCCATCGATACCACAAGACCAACACCGCAAGAGCTATGCTCTTCGCTTTCATCATACAGGCCATTCTCGGCCATATACTTGCGCTTTGCTTCTTCGTTCTTCACCCAGTTTGCGTCATATACAGTCATTGATTTTCTCCTGTTTCGGGCGCGAAGAGCGCAATCGTTCCTTTGGCAGTCATCTTGCGATGCGCACCTGCCAATGCGTAGCCGGGGGCTGCATCAGCAAAAAATTCCAATTTTAATTCGGCGTCAGCAGCGTTTTCGAATAGGCCAGCCGACGGATAGCGCCCAACGCCATCTGCCATGCCGTAAAACAAGGTTGAGCCACATGTGCCGCAAAACTCGCGCTCTGCCCACTCAGAGGAGCGATAGGTTTTCAAAGGCCCCTCAAAGCTTAGGCTGCCCTCGTCGATACCAAGTGACATGAACATGCTGGACGTGTGCTGTCGGCACATGTCGCAGTGACATACGTTCATGCTCGGCTCCGACATCGTCGCGTGCGCAGTCACTTCACCGCAAAGGCAATGCCCTTCGATTTGGGCAATGCTCATTCTGCTGCGACCGCCGCGCTGGCGTTCAACTTATCAAGGATCGCTTCGGCGCAATCGCGACCATCTTTGATGGCCCAAACCACAAGGGACGCACCGCGCACGATGTCACCAACCGCATAGACGTTCTCCAGGCCGGTCTCACCCGTCGTGAACTGCGCTTTGACAGTGCCCCAACGCGTTACCTCAAGCCCCTCAACGCCCCAAAGCTGCGGCAGATCTTCTGGCTCGAAACCGAGCGCTTTAATCACAAGGTCTGCATCTTCGACATAGTCAGCACCTTCGATCACTTCGGGTACTTGGCGACCTGTCGCGTCCGGTGCGCCAAGGCGCATTTTCTGCACCATCACACCAGTCACAGACGCATCGCCAACAAACCCTTTCGGCGCAGAGAGCCATTCGAACACGACGCCCTCTTCCTCTGCATTTTGCACTTCGCGTTGCGAGCCGGGCATATTTGCTTTGTCGCGACGGTAGAGGCATTTCACGGACGCCGCACCCTGACGGATCGCAGTGCGCACGCAGTCCATTGCCGTATCACCTCCCCCAATGACAACAACGCGTTTGCCTTTGGCATCCAACTGACCGTCTTCAAACTCAGGCACATCATCACCAAAGCTCTTGCGATTGGACGCTGTCAAATAATCAATCGCACGCTCGATCCCATTTGCACCAGAACCGGGAGCCGCAAGATCACGTGTTTTGTAAACACCAGTCGCGATGATCACTGCGTCATGGGCCGCCTGAATATCGGCAAAGGAAATGTCCTCACCAACATTGCAATTTAGCTTGAACGTCACGCCACCCTCAGCAAGCTGATCATTGCGGCGCATCACGACGTCTTTCTCAAGCTTGAAGCCTGGAATACCATAAGTCAGCAAACCACCCGCGCGATCGTAGCGGTCATAGATCGTGACCTGCACACCTTGACGGCGCAGCACATCAGCCGCAGCCAGACCACCAGGGCCAGCACCGATGATGCCAACGCTTTCAGTGCGCTCTGTGTGTGGTTTGATTACTTTGACCCAACCGTTTTCCCACGCCGTATCGGTGATGTATTTCTCAACGGAG
>JAHEGL010000159.1 GCA_024645145.1 Planktotalea sp. | reverse complement strand
CCTGCCCGATATTGACGCAATGCAAGCAGAGTTTAGCGGATTGCGGGACGGTAAATCAGGCCGTTTGCATATCGCGATTGAATGTCATGCGTGTTTTGAATGGCTTTTTCCTGTGTTGGAGGGCTTTCGAAAGCTATGGCCAGACATAGACGTGGATATCAAACCGGGCCTCGCATTTGATGCGTTGCCTGCTTTGCAAAAGGAAGAGGTGGATCTGGTTGTCAGCTCTGACCCTGAAAGCCTAGCTGGTATCGAATTCACTCATCTTTTTGATTATGCACCGGTCTTTGTTGCGTCAGCCCAGCATCCTTTGGCGCAAAAACCCTTTGTCGAGGCGCAGGATTTTCGCGGTCAAACCCTGATCACCTATCCAGTCGAACGCTCGCGTCTGGATATTTTTAGCCAGCTTTTGATCCCCGCCAAAGTAGAGCCTGCCTCTATTCGTCAGGTGGAACTAACGGCTGTGATCTTGCTGCTTGTTGCGTCAAACCGCGGTATTTCTGTTTTGCCAGACTGGGTTGTGCGCGAGGTGAAGTATTCATCTGATTATGTGACGCGTCCGCTGACGAAAAAGGGACTAACCCGTCAGCTTTTTGCGGCGATCCGAAGCGATGAGGTGGCAAAACCCTACATGATAGACCTGATCCGCCTTGCCAAAGAAGAGAGCGCTAAGCTGCAGAACGCTTAAGCGCTTGGCAAAGTGCGCGGCTCTGCCTATACGCGCGCTAAGCCAAGAAATGATGCTAAGGACCGAGATGCTATGCAAGGCAGCGCAAATCTAAATGTGATGATCAAAGCCGCGCGCAAAGCTGGGCGTAGTTTGACCAAAGACTTCCGTGAGGTCGAAAATTTGCAAGTCTCGCGCAAAGGCGCGGGTGATTTTGTCACCAAGGCTGATTTGGCAGCTGAAAAGATCATCAAAGAAGAGTTGATGGAAGCGCGACCAACCTATGGCTGGCTTGCCGAAGAGGGTGGCGCAGAAGAAGGCGCAGACCCGACGCGTCGTTGGATCGTAGATCCGCTGGACGGCACCACCAATTTTCTGCACGGCTTGCCGCATTGGGCGGTTTCAATCGCGTTGGAGCACAAAGGTCAGATCGTTGCAGGCGTCATTTACGATGCGGCAAAAGATGAGATGTATGTTGCAGAAAAAGGCATGGGCGCGTGGATGAATGACCAGCGCTTGCGGGTTTCTTCGCGCCATCAAATGATTGAAAGCGTTTTCGCGACAGGCATCCCGTTTGGTGGACGTTCTGATTTGCCTGAAACGATCAAAGAGATTGCCAAAGTTGCGCCTGCGGTGGCGGGTATTCGTCGCTGGGGATCTGCTGCGCTTGATTTGGCCTATGTCGCGGCGGGCCGGTATGAGGGCTACTGGGAGCGCCGTTTGAACGCTTGGGACTTAGCCGCGGGCATTGTTCTGGTGCGTGAAGCGGGCGGTTTCATTGAACCTTTGACCCTTGGCAAAGATATTTTAGCCGATGGTGAACTGATTTGTGCGAACGAGGCGATCTTTTCGACCTTTGCGAAAGCGGTACGCCCATAAAGTTTCGAATTGCATGTGCAATCCCACGTGAGTTTGGGCTTGCCCCTACACCCCCAGGATATTTTTTGAGAGAGGAAGACCTGAAGGTTTTTCTTGATGTCCTAAACCGACAGATGGGTGTCGAAAACGTCTAAGCGGTGTTTGGGAACCGCTTTAGGTTTGGGCTATGCGGTTACTCATTTCCTTTGCAGCGTTGTTTTTGTCAGTGGCTTTATTGCAGCTGTCATCTGGTGGTGTTGGGCCGCTTGATGCGCTGTCGGGTATCGTTCTGGGCTTTAGTACGACGCAAATCGGTCTTTTGGGATCCGCGCATTTTGTTGGCTTTTTTATAGGTTGTTGGTGGGCTCCGCGTTTGATGGGGAGCGTTGGGCACAGTCGTGCATTCGCAGCCTTTACAGCATCAGGCGCGATTGGGCTTCTTGCGCATATGTTGGTCATTGATCCCTATGCTTGGGCATTGATGCGCGTCGCTTCGGGGCTGTGCGTTGCAGGATGCTACACGGTCATCGAAGCTTGGTTGCAAGCCAAGGTGACCAACGAAACCAGAGGGCGCGCGATGGGGGTCTACCGCGTCGCGGATATGGGAGCATCCTTGGTCGCGCAGCTGATGATCGGGGTTTTGGAACCTGCGTCGTATGTGTCGTATAATTTGCTGGCCTTGCTGTGTTGTGCCGCCTTGCTGCCGCTGACCCTCACCAAAGTGAGCCAACCCAAAACACCAAGCGCGCCCAGGTTGCGGCCCATGTTGGCTGTGACACGTTCCCCCTTGGCGGCGGCGGGGGTGATTGTCGCAGCGCTTTCAAGTGCTTCGTTTCGGATGGTGGGTCCGATCTATGGGCAAGAAGTGGGACTGCGCACAGATCAAATCGCTTATTTCCTTGCCGCATTTGTCTTGGGCGGGGCGCTGGCGCAATATCCGGTAGGGTGGCTTGCAGATAAGTTTGATCGTCGTTGGGTGCTAATCTGGCTGTCGATTGCAGCCATTGTCAGTTGCATCGTGACCAATGTGATTGTTGAGTCCGGCACGACCGCGATCATGATAGGCGCTGCGTTTTTCGGTCTTACAACATTTCCTATCTACTCAGTGGCCGCAGCGCACGCCCATGACTTTGCGACAGATGATGAACGGGTCGAGCTTTCCGCGGCCTTGATGTTTTTCTTCGCGCTTGGTGCCATTGCCTCGCCGCTTTTGTCTTCAAGCTTGATCAACTGGTATGGGCCATCGGCTTTGTTCCTGATGATTGCGTCGGGTCATGCTTTGTTAGTGGTTTTTGGTCTGTTGCGCATGCGCGCGCGCGATACTGTGGAAGAACGCACGCCCTACGTCTATGCGCCGCGTACGTCATTTATGATCGGGCGGCTCTCGAAAGGGTTGCGGCGCAAACGTCAACTTAGCCACGACAATACCTAATTTTCGACCCAAAACTGGCTCGGCAACTTGTGATCAACAACAAGCATTTTGCGGCAGGTCGATATGGTGTACAAAATAGTAGTGTTCTTGATGATGGTGGGCGGTGCGTTTGTAATTGGGCAAGCGTTGGAGCTTGGCGTGAAGGTCGGCCCATCAAAACCTGCGTTCGTGGCGCAAGATCATAGTGAATTCAAGGCTTTGCCAGTGGTGCAAACGAGCCTTCGAAAAGATGCGGTTGCCTTGGATGCGTTTGAAACCGCGTGGCGCGAGTGGATGGGCATATATGAGGTGACCGCTTCGAGCATTGCAATCGGGCAAGATGGATCAATCTTGCGCTCGCGTGGGGCAAAGCGTGCGCCGTCCACAAGTTTTCCAATGGCGAGCTTGTCAAAGTCGATTACCGCGCATTGCTTGAACACATTTCTTGAAGACAGCCCCTACGATTGGAGCAGTACACTTGCAGATTTGCAGCCTGTCTTGGCCAAACTCAATCTAACGCCCGGGGAGGCGATGTTGGAAAAGACCCTGACCGAGTTTGCAACGCATACAAGCGGTTTGCCGACGCGTTTGATGCAAGGTAAAACATCTCTGCAAAACAAGCACTTGGATAGCCAAGCCTCCATGACGCGCGCAGCGCTGAAGGTGTCTGCGAATTTCAATGCGGAAAGCGGCTATGCCTACTCCAGTGCGAACTATGCAATTCTTGGCAGCCTGATTGGCGCAATGTCTGGTGGCTCTTACGCTGAGGTGTGCAAGGCACGTATCATGGATCCGGCTGGGGCGCTGAACGCGAATGTCTCTGGGAGCATGGCGAAAACGGCAGGTTATGGGGGCTGACTGGTCTCGGTCGAAGATTATGCGCGCTATGCGATGCATTGGTTTGCCTCTGATGCGCCATGGGTTCAGGACCCATATAGTTTCGCGCTAGATCCCGATACCGGTTACGGCATGGGGGTTTGGGTGCGTAATCACGCAGATGGCTTTTCGTTTTCGCATGGTGGCTCGTGGAAACATGTAGATCGCCGCCGCGCTAATCTAGGATCGTTTGTTATCGTCGGGGCAGATGGTACGACAGTGGTTGTAAGCTGGGACAAATGGCTTTCTTCTGATGCCTACAGCCATTTGTTCAGAGCGATTTCTGAGCATCTGTAATCGGTACGCTGTTGTCCCGCCCAATGGCAGTTTGAACTGCTCGCAGTGTCGCGTTAAGGGTTGTGCGACCCAACGCAGGACGACTCAAAATGGCTCGGCATCTTATCACTTCCGCGATCCCCTATATCAACGGGATTAAACACCTTGGCAACTTGGTCGGCAGTCAGCTTCCCGCCGATCTTTACGCGCGTTTCCAGCGTGCGCGTGGCAATGAAGTGTTGTTCCTCTGCGCCACGGATGAACATGGTA
>JAHEGL010000156.1 GCA_024645145.1 Planktotalea sp. | reverse complement strand
TTGGCTTGTGCCAAAGCGGGTGCGTCGTTGATGCCGTCCCCAACGAACGCAACAGTGCCATTCGCTTGTATCGATTTAATAGCATCCGCTTTTGCGCCGGGAAGGATGCCGCCAATACAGTGATCAATCCCGAGTTCGTTTGCGACGCGCTGTCCCGCCTGAGCAGTGTCACCTGTAAGCATCACAGTTTTCAGTCCGGCATCGCGCAGCCTATCAACTGCGGCTTTCGCATTTGGCTTCAAAGGATCAGAAATTTCGAAGTGAGCGATCAAGATTTGATCGATGGCCAAAAGAACTTCAGTGCCAATGCCGTCAGCGGGTAGGGCAGTGAGATCTACGTCAGCTTCGCCCAACAGTTTGTGATTGCCGATCAAAATTATCTTACCCTTTATCTGCGCGCGTAAACCACCGCCCGTAAGGCTTTCGAAATGGGACACGTCGAGCAAATCAAGGTCATGTTCCTGTGCCTTCGCAACAAGGGCGCGTGCGATTGGGTGTTCTGAAAGGCTCTCAATGCTAGCGGCAAGCTCTAGCGCGTGGTCTTGAGATAGGTCTGCATAAAGGGCGATCGCGGTCACGCTTGGCCGCCCCTCAGTCAGCGTTCCGGTTTTATCAAAAGCGACTGTTGTGACGGAGCTTAGTTCTTGCAATGCAGACCCTTTGGCGAACAAGACCCCAAGGTCAGCAGCACGGCCTGCGCCAACCATGATCGACGTCGGTGTCGCCAAGCCCATTGCACAAGGGCAGGCGATGATGAGAACCGAAACACTCGCGACGAGGGCATACGTCAGCGCGGGGTCTGGTCCGAACATTGCCCAAACCAAAACAGTCAAAAGCGCCAACGCCAACACCGCAGGCACGAACCACGCGGTGATTTGGTTGACCAAGTTCTGCACGGGCAGCCGTGCGCTTTGTGCTTTTTGCACCATTCCGATGATTTGGTTCAGGACCGTGTCGCTTCCAAGCTTTTGCGCTTCAAAGGTAAAGCTGCCGGTCGTGTTTACCGTGCCCGCAGTCACCAACGCGCCTTTGGATTTAAGCACGGGCAGGGGTTCGCCGGTTAGCATACTCTCATCGACCCAGCTCTCACCGGTTAGGACTGTGCCATCAACAGCAATGCGTTCGCCCGGCTTGATCACCAATACGTCGCCTTTGACCAAGGTCTCGACCGCGATGACCTGCTGTTTACCGTCGCGCTCTACCGTGGCGCTTGACGGGCGCAGCGCAATCAGACGTGCGATTGCAGCGCCTGTTTTGCCTTTTGCGCGTGCTTCCATCCAGCGGCCTGCAAGAATGAGAGTGATAATCACTGCAGCCGCTTCGAAATACACGCTGCGGGCCGCTTGCGGCAAAAGCACAGGCGCAATCAGGACAAAGACAGAATAGAAAAACGCAGCCCCTGAGCCAAGAACAACCAAGGCGTTCATGTCAGGTTGACGTTTTACCAAAGAACGGATGCCATCGCGCCAAATCGAACGCCCCGGAAATACAAGAACGAAGGTTGTAAGCACGGCTTGCAGCATCCAGCTTGTTTGAATGCCAACTGTACGCGCGATCAGGTGATGAAACGCAGGGAATACGTGGCCACCCATTTCGAGGATGAAAACGGGCAATGTCAAAAGCGCGCTCAGTATAAACGCGCGACGCATGTCTTCGGCCTCATCGCCGAAACTTGGGGCACTGGGGGTGTTCGTGGTGATTACGCTTGCTGTTTTGCCGCCTTGCTTCACGGCGTCCAAAAGCGCGGCGTCTGGTGTGTCCAAGCTGTCAATGCGCGCTTCGCCTGTGGCGAGGTTCACTTCAGCGCTCACAACCCCTGACGTTGCCAAAAGTGCAGTTTCAACGCGGTTCACACAGGACGCACAGGTCATCCCCTCGATGGAGAGGCGTGTGCTCACCAATTCAGCTGGTTTGTTCACCGCGCTCAAGGCGTCCACGAGCGCGGCGCTTTCAACAGGGTGTGTGACCACAACATCCGCGCGCAGGGTTGCAAAGTTGACCTCGGCCGTCACGCCATCGATTGCATTCAACGCAGATTCCGCACGCACAGCACAGGATGCGCAGTTGAGGCCTTGGACTGGAAAACTAAGTTTCTCGCTCATTTTGCATGCACCAATTCAAAGACCTGTGCAGCAAGGGTGCTTTCGTTGGACATGTCATAGACGATATCAAAATGATTGCGCTGCGCAATTTCACGGCACTCTGCTTCGGGAAGGAGGGTCGCAAATGCTTGGCTTTGGCGTTTGAATTCATCCGTCTCGATTTCCCCATAGGCGATAAGCGCTTTTGGGAAGGTAGACAGATCGCTATGCACAGGGCTTGCCTGTCGCGCGCTGTCGGTAGTCAAATGCAAAGGCTCGTTTACATATGTGCCGATCAAAGGTTCAAGATCGTAGATGCCAGAAAGCAAAAGCGCGAAATTGGGTTCAAAGGGCAGGTCGAGACAGGTCATCGCTACAAGATGGGCACCAGCGGAACTTCCTCCAAGGGCGAAACGCGATTTATCGAGCTTATAGCGCTCTGCATGCTTATAGAGATGCAAGACAGCTTGAACGCATTCCTTTTGTATTTCGGGCAGGCTCGCGTGTGGGGCAAGTGTGTAGTCAACCGCCGTGAAGGCGATGCCATGTTCCAAGAAGCCTTGCGCTGGGAAGGTGCTGTCGCGTTTGGACAACGCCTGCCAGTATCCGCCATGTATGAAGATGAACAAGGGCACAGGCGTCTCTGAAGGGGGGACGAACAGGTCAATGCTTTGTGACGGCTTATCACCATACACAAGCGTTTGCATGTCAGGATACATCGCGTAGGTCGCTGCGCTGTCTTTGGCATAGGCATCTATGTAAGGGGTAAGGTCACCATCGGGCAAAGCTTTGCTTGGCGAATACGCCATCGCGCGTTGCTCATCCGTCATACCGCGCCACTGTAGTGTGCCAGGCCCTTTGGTCATGTCACTGCAGAGCGCACCTGAAACCGTGCTTTTTTATAGCTCTGTGTTTTGAGAATGTCCTCAAGCGTGTCCACGGCTTTTAGAATTTCAGCTTCCCCGACAAATAGCGGTGTAATGCCAAAGCGCATCATATCAGGTGCGCGGAAATCACCTATCACCTTGCGCTCGATTAGTGCCTGCATACATGCATAGCCGTCTTCAAAGTGAAAAGACACATGCGAACCACGTTCATCCATATCGCGCGGTCCTGCGAGGGTAACACCGGCGCAACGGTTCTCTACCTTTGAAATAAACAGCTCCATCAGTTCAACTGCACGGGTGCGCACGTCATTAAGGTCAACACCTTCCCACACATCCAACGCGGCTTCCAGCAAAGCAAAAGAAGCGATAGACGGCGTCCCAATACGCATGCGGTCAATCTTGCCCGGCATAGGGCGGTAATCTGTGGTGAACGCAAAAGGCGCTTCATGGCCGTACCAACCAGACAAGACAGGCTCAACCGTATCGATCAGTCGTGGAGCCACATAGATGAAGGCAGGTCCACCGGGGCCCGCATTCAGAAATTTGTAGGTACAGCCGACGGCAAAATCCACGTTCGATCCAGACAGGTCCACAGGGATAGCCCCTGCAGAGTGCGCAAGGTCCCATACAACAACCGCGCCGACGCTGTGCGCTTTGTCGATGATTGCTTTCATGTCGTGCTTGCGCCCTGTGCGGTAATCCACCTCTGTGAGGGTCACGACAGCGATCTCGTCTGTAATCGCATCGATCACTGCTTCTGGCTCGACAGTGCGCAGCTCATAGCCGTCCTCTTTGAGCTTCACGAGGCCCTGAACCATGTAAAGATCGGTTGGGAAGTTTCCGGTGTCTGAAAGAATAACCTTGCGATCCGGCACCATCTGAAGACCCGCACCCACCGCTTGGAACACTTTGATCGACAAGGTGTCACTTACAACGACTGATCCCGCTTCAGCACCAATCAGTTTGCCGATGCGATCCCCCAACGTGTTGGTCTGCATGAACCAGCCTTTGGTGTTCCAACCTTTGATCAGCTCTGTGCGCCATTCATTGTTCAAAAACTCTGCCATCACTTCGGGGGAGGCTTTGGGCATGGGACCAAGGGAGTTGCCGTTCAAATAAACCATCCCCTCAGGAATATCGAACATCGCGCGGGTTTTGGTGAAATCTGTCATGGCTGGCCCTTTGTTGTGTGTCTGATGTGGACCAGATGGGGCGGGGCAAGGCAAGGACAATCCCTGTTATTGTCGCATCGCTGTGCTGTAAAACCCCTTCACGCGCAGGGCAAATTGCTCTATCGCAGCTCGCGATGACCGATCTTAGCCCACATACGCCCCAAAGCGCCGCACGTGCTGCTCGCCTGTCTATCGCGCCCATGATGGACTGGACGGATTAAGGC
>JAHEGL010000150.1 GCA_024645145.1 Planktotalea sp. | reverse complement strand
TGAAAAACACGCGGCTCAGGACGAAATGCAAAACGACTGCGCACATGACACGGTTGTTCCTGTGCATGTCCAATTTGTCCTACTGCCAATGCATGCACACGCAATGGGACGACATGTGCGCTATACTCAAGACGATACCAAAGTGGTTCTCACAGTTTAAGCACGCGTTGTCCCGTCGCCGGTCACTAGGTACTTAAAGCTGGTCAATTGAGCCGCACCCACTGGCCCGCGCGCGTGCATTTTACCCGTCGCGATACCAATTTCAGCACCCATTCCGAACTCGCCCCCGTCCGCAAACTGGGTCGACGCATTGTGCATCAAGATTGCGCTATCCAACTCAGCAAAAAACTTAGCCGCACTTTGATCATCCTCAGTCATGATACAATCCGTGTGGTTCGACCCGTGCTTGCGAATATGCGCAATCGCATCGTCTACGTCGTTCACAACTTTTGCTGCTATGATCATATCAAGAAACTCGTGGCCAAAATCATCTGCACTCGCTTTGTGGGTCCCTGCGATGTCGGCCAAAGCACCCTCTGCGCGAACTTCTACACCCGCATCGATCAAGGCTTTCAGAACACCTTGGCCAAGCGTATCGACCGCGTCTTTGTGAATCAAAAGACACTCAGCAGACCCGCAAATTCCAGTGCGCCGCGTCTTTGCGTTCAAAACAACATCAAGCGTTTTGATCGGATCAGCGGCAACATCGATATAGATATGCACGATCCCTTCAAGATGCGCGAAAACAGGAACACGCGCTTCGCGCTGCACCAGTCCAACAAGTCCCTTGCCACCACGCGGTACGATCACATCAATCGCATTCGTCATCGTCAGCATTTCTTGAACAGCCGCGCGATCACGGGTTGGCACAAGCTGAATGCTATCAGCGGGCAATCCTGCTTTTACTGCGCCATCCACCATCGCGGCATGAATCGCGCCAGAGCTGTGAAAGCTCTCTGATCCGCCGCGCAAGATGACTACGTTGCCAGACTTCAGGCACAAAGCACCCGCATCCGCCGTCACATTTGGACGGCTTTCGTAAATCACGCCAATCACCCCCAAAGGCGTGCGCACACGGCGTATGTTGAGACCGGATGGCATATCCCATTGCGCAAGCTCTTCACCGACAGGATCTTTTTGTTCGGCAACCGCACGCAAGCCATCAACAATACCCTGAATGCGATCTTCATCGAGCATCAAGCGGTCCATCATCGCATCAGACAGACCTTTGTCGCCACCATATTCCAGATCAAGCTTGTTCGCCTTGATGATCTCGTCACGTGTCGCCCAAACCGCGTGCGCCGCGCCAATCAGCGCTGCATGCTTTCGCTCCGCGCTCGCGCTGGCAAGCACCAACGATGCTGCTTTCGCACGAGCACCAATGTCGGCCATCAATGCGGGAATGCTATCAAAATCTTTCATATCGGCCTCCATCTATAGCGCCATGTCATCTCGGTGAATAAGGGCTGCACGCCCGGCATATCCCAGCAATTCTTCAATTTCACCGCTTTGATGCCCTTTGATCGCGCTCGCCTCTGTACTACTGTAACGGATCAATCCATAGCCCAGAACATGCCCGTCAGGTCCTTCAATTGCAACGCTATCACCGCGATCAAATACGCCACTGACATCGGTGACCCCCGCAGGCAATAGGCTTTTCCCAGTAGCCAAGGCTTTGGCAGCCCCTCCATCAAGGCGTACAGCACCTTGCGGTTTCATCGCGAAAATCCAAGCCTTGCGTGCGGCATGTGGATCAAGCTGCGCCGCAAACCACGTTGCGTTTGCACCATTTTCCAAAGCGGTGATGGGCCGTAAAACAGACCCTTCCGTAATCGCCATTGCGCACCCCGCAAGCGTCGCAGTTTTCGCAGCCATCACTTTGGTTTTCATGCCACCTTTGGACAAGGAAGAGGTCGCATCTCCTGCCATATCTTCGATCTCAGGCGTGATTAGCGCGACCTCAGCGATATGTTTCGCTAAAGGATCAATTGAAGGGTTCGCCGTATAAAGCCCATCCACATCAGAGAGCAAAACAAGCCGGTCCGCCCCAATCGTCACAGCCACCTGCGCCGCCAAGCGATCATTGTCGCCAAAGCGAATTTCATCTGTCGCTACGGTATCGTTTTCGTTCACAATTGGTACGGCACCGAGGCCCAAAAGCTGCTCCAGCGTTGCTCTTGTGTTCAAGTAGCGCCGCCGATTGGCGCTGTCCTCAAGTGTAACAAGCACTTGCGCCGCAGTAATTCCAAACGGGGCCAAGACTTCCTCGTAAGCGCGTGCAAGCCTGATTTGGCCGACCGCCGCAGCCGCTTGGCTTTGCTCCAAGGGCAGCGCAGTGTTCGGCAGCTTCAGCGCACCGCGCCCCAAAGCGATAGAACCAGAGGACACCAATACAACGTCACAACCACGCGCGCGCAGCATTGCGACGTCCTGCGCCAAGCCTTGCAACCAAGCCGCACGCAAAGTGCCGTTCTCGACCAAAAGCGCGGAACCGATCTTGATAACAATGCGTTTGGCGTCACTTAGGGTTGCCACGGCACATCCTCTTGCTCACCAATTTGGGCGCGCAATCGGTCATCGTCAATTTGCGCACGAAGGGCGCGCAAAACCTCTGTTGTGCCAAGCTTCGCAGCTCCTGACATCTCCATGACAGGCCCACCGCACGCCTCTTCCAACGCAGCTTTCGCAGCTGCGCGTGCATCGTCATCAAGTGCGTCAACTTTGTTCAACACAGTGACACGGTTCTTAAACGCAAGATCGCCGCCATACGCCTCAAGCTCACCAATGATGGTTTTGTAATCCTCCGCCACCGTCTCAGACGTCCCATCTACAAGGTGCAACAAGACGGCACATCGCTCGACGTGGCCAAGAAAGCGCACGCCAAGGCCAATACCCTCATGGGCGCCTTCAATCAGGCCTGGAATATCTGCGACGACAAATTCGATACCGTCAACACCAACGACACCCAAATTGGGATGCAATGTGGTAAACGGATAGTCCGCAATCTTTGGGCGTGCGTTTGAAGTGGCCGCCAGAAATGTTGATTTACCTGCGTTCGGCAAACCCAACAAACCCACATCAGCGATCAGTTTCAGACGCAGCCAAATTGTGCGCTCCACCCCTTCTTGACCCGGGTTCGCACGGCGTGGCGCTTGGTTGGTTGAGGATTTAAAGTGCAGGTTGCCAAATCCGCCGTTCCCGCCCTTCGCGATCAACACGCGCTGGCCCAGCTCAGTCATATCCGCGATGACCGTCTCTTGATCTTCATCCAGAACTTCAGTGCCCACAGGAACGCGCAAAATAATATCGTCGCCGTCTTTGCCCGTGCGGCCCTGCCCCATACCCGGCTGGCCGCTTTTGGCGAAGAAGTGCTGCTGATAACGAAAATCGATCAACGTGTTAAGACCATCGACCGTTTCGACCCAGACCGAGCCACCGCCGCCGCCATCGCCACCATTTGGACCACCGTATTCGATAAATTTTTCACGTCGAAAGCTTACAGCCCCGCCGCCACCGCCGCCGGAGCGAATATAGACTTTGGCAAGATCGAGGAATTTCATGTCAGTGCTTTCTACAAATTCAAAGGCGGTTTACGCCCTAAGTTCAACTTGCGCAAATAGGTCCGTGTGCGAACGGTGGTGTGGCGGCAAGATTATTCATGCTTTCGCTCCTCCGAACAAAACAAACAGGACGGATGCGACAGTGAGCGCTGCGAGCGTCCACATCAAATAGGTTTCAGCACGCGTGCCAGCGACAGTTTGCGCAATTTTGTGACCGGCAAATGTCCAAATCGGGTGCAAGACGATCTGACACGCGAGCAAACATACCGCGATAATCGCAGCCGCATAAAGCGTCGATGTGCCCGGCTCAACAAAGGCCGTGAAGCCCCCCACAATCATCGCCCAAGCTTTCGGGTTAAGCGGATGCACAATCAGACCTGCGGCAAAACTTGGCGCTTTCGAAGCGGATTGATCCGTGTTGAGGCGCAGGTTCGCGACTTTCCAAGCGAGCCAGATGATGTACGCGGCTGAAGCATATTTGAGCGTGCTAAAGAGCCAAGGAATGGCGGCGATAACTTCCATCAATCCAAAGCCGATGGGCCAGATGATAAACTGTTTGCCAAGGGAAACGCCTGCGACAAACGGCAGTGCCGCCTTAAACCCAAAACGCGCGCCTGTTGCCATCAGTGCCATGTTCGCTGGACCTGGTGTGCCGACTTGCGAGGCGGCGAAAATGAAGAATGTTCCGATTGCGACGCTCATGTTTTGCGTCCCTGCCAGTCTGTGCGGGTCAATTTCATGCGCTGGATATGAACTGGCCCCATAACATTCGAGGATGATTGAACGACTTCTGTTTCTTGAAAAACCAATTTTTCTAAGACG
>JAHEGL010000147.1 GCA_024645145.1 Planktotalea sp. | reverse complement strand
ATTGGCCATAAAGCGTGTGCAGGATAGCGTGACCTGTGCGGTCTGCCGCAGCACAAGTACGCTGCACGGGTGGGCCTTCACCGAACTCTGTCGTGTGACCACCGAAAGGACGCTGATAAATCTTGCCCTCTTCAGTGCGCGAGAAGGGCACGCCGTAGTGTTCAAGCTCATAAACCGCTTTTGGGGCTTCGCGCGCGAGGTATTCCATCGCGTCCGTGTCGCCCAGCCAGTCAGAGCCTTTGACCGTGTCATACATATGCCACTGCCAGTTATCTGGACCCATGTTGGACAAAGACGCCGCAATGCCACCTTGCGCCGCAACTGTGTGCGAGCGTGTTGGGAACACTTTGGTCACACAAGCGGTGCGCAAGCCCTGCTCGGCCATGCCGAGTGTGGCGCGCAATCCAGCGCCGCCTGCGCCAACCACCACAACATCATAGTCGTGGGTTTCATATTCATAAGCTGCCATTTTGGGGTGCTCCGAAACTTAAAGGGCGAGTTTAGCGATAGCGAAAATGCCAACCGCCGCTGCGCCGTAGCTGAGGCATGTAAGGAGGATGATCAGGACTTTCTGCATAAGACCATGCACATAATCCTCAATCAGCACCTGCGTGCCGTCATTGAAATGTTTGAATCCAACAAGGATCGTCAAAGCTGCGACAATCGCTGGGAAAGGGCGCGCGAAGTACGCTGTGACCTCTGCATAGCTGGAACCAAGGATCCCACCAAAGGTGAACATGAACATCGGCACAAGAAAGAGCAAAGCGACAGAGCTTACCTTCATCGACCAAAAATGATGTGTCCCAGATTTTGCGCTGCCCATGCCGGTTGCGCGTTTACGGTCTGTTAAGAATGCCATGTCTCGCGCTCCCTTAAATGATGATGACTGTAAGGATCGTCAGCACGATAGAGCCGCCAATAACCACGTAGCCCATCTTTTCTGCTGTTTCGATCTCAAGGCCAATCGCATTGTCCCAGATAAGGTGACGCACACCTGCGAGCGTGTGATACCACATGCCAAGGAGCGAGAAGAACAGCACCAGATCACCAAACCAGCTGGTCAGGAACCCGTTCGCAACTGCGAAGTAGCTTTCCGATGTTGCAGCGGCCAAAAACCACCAAACGATCAATAGTGCAGCAATGAGCATCGCATTGCCCGTGATCCGAGTGAGAATGGAAGTCATCGACGTCAATTGCGGACGATAGATAGATAGATGCGGTGAGAGCGGGCGATTGCCCCTGTTCACATCAGCCATGGCTGTTTCCTTTTCATGTCCCTTACGTCTGTTTTAGCGTATTATTCGCCGCTGTCACCTAACAGGGGATAAACAACGCGCGGTAAATTGGCACAATTTGCAGAAATTTTCAACTTTGTGATCACACGCAAAGTTTGCGTGATCACAAATTTCTAATTTGCGCCAAGCTGAGTCGCAACATCATCAAGCCAACCTACGAGTTCACGGCACATTGTAATGCTCTGTCCATCCAGATCGTAAAACGCATTCGCCTCACCGCAGCCTTCAATCTTGACCGCTATATCACGTGGCCATTTGAATTCAGCATTCAACGCTTTGATTTCCTGTGCCATCATCGGCATCTCGGCCTCTCCGCTGGGCACTAACTGACCTGTGAAACCGGCTCGCGCACTCATATCATCCAGCACCGCATGCCAACTGTCAGCGGCTAGCTCGAATTCGTCTTCGCAACCCTCCGCACGCTCCTCAGGCAATTCTAGATCCTGTGCAAACTCTTCACGCCTGTCGGGATCAGCGCCGTAAAACAAGCAAACCGTGTTGAAATATCTCTGCTCATCCGGCCCATGCGTATCCCAGAACGCAGGTTCGTTTTGCGCTTCCGCCCAGAACAAACTCGCACTGTCATAAGCAATAACTTGAGCATCATCGCTTTCATAAAGCGCATCAATTAGAAGGATCGACAATGAATCCGCGGCATCTTCCTCTTGGCCAAAAATCGGAACGTTCATTTGATGGATCACGCATGCCCAAGCTCATGGTAAAAGATAGCGAGCAAGTTGTTTTCGATAAAATCTGCCAGCACTGGCACTGGAAAAAGAGCCAAAGACAAAACAGATGCGCGGATCATTTTGGCATCACCGCCCAGTAGTCGAGATCAAGTAGAACCTGCGGCATGTATTTGCCATTTTCCTGCTTCAACTGAAATGCAGCGTCACCCTTATAGGCCACCAAACGCATCCTCACTGCACCTACGCCCGTCGCATCAGTATCTGCTTTGTCGAGCACCTCAGACCACGCGCGCACCGTGTCGCCACTGAAACATGGGTTTGCATGTGCGCCGCCATTCAGCCCAACAATCATCTGAGCATTTGCCAAGCCATTGAACGACAATGCCCGCGCCATCGAAATCACATGGCCACCATAAATCAAACGCTGCCCGTCATCACGATGCGTCGCATCAAAATGCACTTTCGCAGTGTTTTGCCAAAGACGCGTCGCCATCATATGCTCTGCTTCTTCGATCGTGACACCGTCAACGTGATCAATCTTCTCGCCAACTCTATAGTCATCCCAGCGATGCGGCTCACCGGAAAGCGTCGTATCATAATTGGTGAAATCAAGCCCTTCAGGGATAACAAGATCTGAAATCTCCAAGGTGCCCTTTAGCTCTGGTACAACAGTTTCAGGTGCGGACGCATGTTCATCGCGTTTGCGCACCATGACCCAGCGTACAAATTGCATAACTGGTTCATCGTTTTGATTAATCCCCGACGTGCGCACATAGACCACACCGGTTTTGCCACTCGAATTTTGCTTAAGACCAATCACCTCGGACACAGAGCGCAAGGTATCACCCGCATAAACGGGCTTTAGCCAACGACCCTCTGCATAGCCAAGATTGGCAACAGCATTCAGCGAAATATCCGGAACGGACTTTCCGAAAACCACATGAAATGCAGCCAAGTCATCAAGCGGGGATTCAGGCAGTCCACTCGCCCGCGCGAAAGTGTCTGATGAATAAAGCGCATGACGTGCGGGATAAAGCGCGTGATAAAGCGCGCGCTCCCCGCCTGATACAGTGCGCGGCACCGCGTGGTGGATCAAATCACCTATAGCATAATCTTCAAAAAAGCGGCCCGCGTTGGTTTTGAGCATTTACTGCGCTCCTAGTTTCATTTCTGGTATGTACTCGGCATCGACATCCTTGGTCACTGCCTGACCACAGCGCATGATGCCTTTGACAGGATCGAACGTTTGCGTGGGCGAGCCGTATAGCTCCCACCCCTTTGCCAGAGCATCGCTCACTTTGTGGCAAAACTCGGATGTGTCGTCCTCGCTGAGGAAGCGGTAAATCTTGCTCATGTCCTAGCCTCCGAACGGTGAGACGCCCAAAAGCGCATGAATCACTGTAATCACGATGAAAGAGACAACAGTAATAATAATCAGCAACTTGTCCTTCTTGGGATCACCCGGCTCGGGGCGCACCCACTCTTGGCTGCGGTTGATCAAAATAACCGACAGAACCGCCCAAACCAACATGCCGCCGAATAGGATAATCGAGGCGAGATCACCATTTACAAATAAATGCGCGATCGCCCAGATTTTCACCGCCGTTAGCTGCGGGTGGCGCATTTTGCCACGCAAACGACCTGTTGTTGCGCTCATGCCAAAGACGAACAGAGCCACCAACATCAAAAGGTTATTGATGTGCGTGAAGAAAGCAGGTGGCGACCAAACCGGAATGAACTCAGCCCAGCGGTAGCCAAAGATCATAAACAACAGGCCCAGCACGATCCCGAGTGCGACAGGACCTTTCCCTTTTTCACCCAACTTCGCACGATGCGCGGGCATCAGACGTTTGTAAAAATGGGCAAGGCTCCACAGGATCAGTCCGAGAATCAAAAGGGTCATGGCTGGCTATTCCTTTGTTAGCGCGTCTATCGCTTTCGCTTTTGCCAGTATTTCACGTGCGCTTGCAACGTGTAGGTTTTCCACAATCCGTCCATCTACAACCGCAACGCCCTGACCTGCGGCTTCGATTTCCTCAAATGCTGCGATCTGACGCTCTGCCAAATCAATCTCTTCACCGCTTGGTGCAAATGCCTCATTGGTCACAGCCACCTGCGCAGGATGGATCAATGTTTTGCCATCAAACCCCATGTCACGACCCTGTTCGCACTCGGCTCTCAGACCTTCATCATCTTTGAACGCATTATAAACACCATCCACAATAACCAGCCCTTCAGCTTTCGCGGCAAGGAGGCAAAGTTGAAGCGACGTTAGCATCGGCATACGATCTGCGCGCGCGCGGCATTGCAATTCCTTCGCAAGGTCATTGGTCCCCATGACCATGCCCTCAAGCTTTGGATGTGTCGCGATTGCGCTGGCATTTAACATACCTCGCGGCGTTTCCATCATC
>JAHEGL010000144.1 GCA_024645145.1 Planktotalea sp. | reverse complement strand
AAGCGTTGGCTCTGTGCCGTTCTTACGCACTTCAGCGAGGCGACGCAAAATCGCGTGGCTGTATTGAATGGGGGCCGGCATAAGCGCGTCGGTTTCGTTGGTCGCGTATCCGAACATGATACCCTGATCACCCGCGCCTTCGTTCTTGTCAGCGCTACTATCGACGCCTTGTGCGATATGCGCAGATTGTTCGTGTAGTAGATTCGTGATTTCGACAGTTTCGTGGTGAAACTTGTCTTGCTCATAACCAATGTCTTTGATGCAAGCGCGCGCGATGCTGTCGATCTTGCCCATGTACTCTTTGAGTTTTGATTGATCAGCAAGGCCAACTTCGCCACCAATAACAACCCGGTTGGTTGTGGCGAATGTTTCCGCGGCGACACGCGCCTCGGGCTCTTCGCTCAGAAAAGCATCAAGAACTGCGTCAGAGATTCGGTCGCACACTTTATCAGGATGCCCCTCAGAAACGGATTCTGAGGTGAAGGTGTAATTTTGACGTGACATGTATAGTGCTCCAGTAGGTTTGGTCCGTCACTTCAGGAAGCCGTTGTGACGGTCATATAATGGGCAAGGCCCGTGTGTCTTAGTCACTCTTTCGTGGAACGGTAAGGCAAAAGTGTGGCACAAAGCAGAAAGAGTAAGGCTAATAGTGCGAGATTGTCTCCAAAACGTGCATAAAGCGTGCGCTCTAGTTTGGGGGGTAGTGCGGTATCTATGTACCCGTCAGTTCCAAGTGGCAAGCTTTGTAAGATGTGCCCATGGGCATCAACAGATGCGCTAATCCCAGTGTTCGCACTACGCACTAAGGGCAAACCCTGCTCAATCGCGCGAAATCGCGCTTGGACGAGGTGCTGTTGCGGGCCGGACCATGTGCCAAACCACGCATCATTGGTGACATGCAGCAAGAAACGGGGACGACCCTCAGAACTGCTCATTTGATGGGGAAACACGGCTTCATAACAAATAAGTGCGAGGGCTTTTCCCATTGGCCCAAGATCTATCAGCTCTGGACCCATGCCCGCAGTAAAGCCGCCAAACGTTTCCGTTAACGTGCTCATTCCTAAACGACCGAGCAAGGCTTCCAGCGGAAGATACTCACCAAAAGGGACAAGATGATGTTTGTCGTAGATGTGCTGAATGTCACCAGACTTATCGAGATGCACAAGGCTGTTGTAGGCGCGCAGCCCTTCGTGACGCTGTGCGCCAAAAAGCACGGGCGTGTCATTTGCTGCCGTCGCAATCGCATTCATTGCACGCTCAGCGTGGTTCAGCCACGTGGGCAGAGATGTCTCGGGCCATATGATTAGATCAGGCTTAGGAGTGGTTTTAGTAGCTTCGATAAGGCGCGTGAAAAAGATGGGCGCGAAGGCTGGGTCCCACTTTTGATGCTGCGGTGCGTTGGGCTGGATAAGGCGAATGATCGGAGCATCTTGGGCGATTTCGGGTGCATTCGAGAGACGTGCAACGCCAAGAGACGCAAGGAGGGTGAAACCAAAAACCGCAAGAGCGGTTCCTTTGCGCATGCCCCACATAATAGGCAAAGCAGCGAGCGCTAAAGTCAACGCACCGAGGCCGTGCGGCCCGACCCAAGCTGCGACTTGTGCGATAGGTGTGTCGATCCAAGCGTAGGCATTAAGCCCCCAAGGAAAGCCCGTGAACATCGTACTGCGCGCATATTCGGCAAGCGGCCAAAGTGCGAGAAGTGTGGCAGGTTTACCAAAGCGCGCTGCGAGCCAGAAAGGCACGGCCCAAAACAGTGCAAGCCCACCTGACATGCCAATCAAAGCGAAGGGGGCCATCCAACCTGTGAGGTCAATATCAACCAAGAAGGGTTCAACGATCCAAAGTAAAGATGCGGCGAAATAGCTCGCGCCGATGCTCCAACCTGTCCATCCGGCGCGGCGTGGGCAATCAGATGATTTAAGCAACCACATAGATAGCGCAAAGCCAGCAACCACCAAAGGCCAAAGGCCCAAAGGCGCTTGAGCCGCAGCAAAACAAAGCCCTGCAAGAATGCAAAGCGCAAAGTGTTGCCGCTTCGGTGTCATCGACTATTCAGCAGGTGGTGGCGCAAGACGCACGCGCAGGCGCTTAATACGGCGCGGATCTGCATCGATGACTTCGAACTCATAGCCCGCTGGATGGCGCACCACCTCACCGCGCGCGGGAACATGGCCTGCCAGCATAAAGACAAGCCCGCCCAGCGTTTCGATTTCTTCGGCATCGATTTCATCGTCTTCGGTTAGATGAATGCCAATTGCGTCTTCAAACTCATCAAGGGGCGTTTTGGCTTGCGCCAAATATTGCCCAGACTTTTCAAGAGTCCAAAGGTCGGCTTCCTCTGTGTCGTGTTCATCCTCGATTTCGCCGATGACTTGCTCGATCAAATCTTCGATTGTGACCAATCCATCGACACCACCGTATTCATCGATGACAAGCGCCATGTGCCGACGTTCCGTTTGCATCTTGGTGAGCAAAATACCGATTGGCATGGAAGGTGGCACAAAAAGAAGTGGTCGCAGCATAGCCGTAAGATCGAAAGCTGTTTTAGAGCTGTTAAAGCCATGCAGCAGCGCGAAGTCCTTCAAATGCGCAAAGCCGAGTGGCGTGTCCAGCGTGCCGTCATAGACGGGCAGGCGGGTCAGACCGCTTTCGCGAAAAACAGCGAGTAGCTCGTCTTTGCTTGCGGTATTGGCGACAGATGTGATGTCCGCTTTCGGGATAGCCACATCTTCGATGCGCATACGGCGCAGATTGATCATCCCATGTGGTTGCGTGCGTGCTGGCACGGGGGCAGCGGCCTGTTCAGGTGCGCCGTCTTGGGACGGGCTTAACGCTGATATCACGCGTGAGAAAAAGCCGTTTTCGGTCTGAGCTGAGATCTGCTCATTTGGTGTGGTTTGCTCGTGTTCAAGCTGCGCGCTTTGCGCTGCGATAGAGGAGCCGTCTTTGTCGCCCATGGCGCGCTGTATTCCTTATAAGTGGCAACGTCTTTTGCGCTGCAATGCGTTAATATGGGGTATCTATGCCTAAGGTGCCAAGTATCAACACCTCTGTTTCTTCCATTAAAGTGGCATCAAGGTCACGGATATGATCGTAACCGAGCAAATGTAGGACGCCGTGGATGACAAGATGGGTCACGTGATCGCTCATGGGTTTACCTGCGTCGCTCGATTCCCGCTCGCAGGTGTCATAGCTTATGGCTATATCGCCGAGCTCCGCATCCATCGGGAGAGCGGGTGTGTGAGGGACCCCGCCGTCTTTGTTACTTGCGCGTTCCTGCGATGGCCATGACAACACATTGGTCGGTGTGGGCTTGTCCCTGAACTCTGTATTGAGTTCGGCAATGCGCGTGTCGTCGCAAGCAAGGATGGCTATTTCAAAAGCACTAGGGTCGAGACTGAGATGCGCGAGTGTTTGCCGCGCAGCTGTTTCAGCAAGTGTTGAGAAATCGATGCTTTGCCAGCGTACGTCTTCGATAATGGTGTCTGTCAGCATGTGTTCACGGCTGGGGACCAGCCCCCAGACCCCCGGAGTTTATTTGGAAAAATGAAGACATCTAGCTTTTCTTGCGGGCAAGCATTGCTTCGTGATCAGCTTCATAGGCTTCGATGATGGCGGCAACAAGCGGATGGCGCACGACATCTTTGGAGGTGAAGTAGTTAAAACTGATCGAAGGGATGCTGTTAAGCAAACGTTCTGCATCTGCCAATCCCGAGGGCACGCCACGGGGTAGGTCGATTTGAGTGCGATCGCCGGTGATGACCATGCGAGAGCCTTCGCCAAGGCGGGTTAGGAACATCTTCATTTGCATTGTTGTGGCGTTTTGCGCTTCGTCCAGAACGACGAAAGCGTTGGAGAGCGTGCGACCCCGCATGAACGCGAGAGGTGCAATCTCGATGCGTTTGTCTTCCAGCAGTTTGGTGAGCTGTTTTGCAGGCAAAAAGTCGTTCAATGCATCATAGAGGGGCTGCATATAGGGATCGACTTTGTCCTTCATGTCACCCGGCAAATAGCCCAGTTTTTCACCCGCTTCTACGGCAGGGCGGGAAAGGATGATCTTGTCCACATGCCCACCAATGAACATTGAGACACCAACCGCAACGGCGATGTATGTTTTGCCTGTCCCTGCGGGGCCGATGCCAAACGCAAGCTCATTGTCAAACAGTGCTTTGGTATAGGCTTTTTGTGCATCTGTTCGCGGTTCGACAAGTTTTTTGCGCGTTTTGATCTCAACCACGTCATTCGCAGCGGGTGACTGCGGGCTTTCGTCAGCGGATGGCGCGCGTGGGGCAAGACCCATGCGCAATTCACGATCGATATCTGCGGGTTCTACGCTTTTGCCTGCTTCAAGACGCGTATAGAGCGTGCCGAGAACTTCGATTGCCGCCGCGCG
>JAHEGL010000141.1 GCA_024645145.1 Planktotalea sp. | reverse complement strand
CGCAGGTATATTTACATCAGTGACCCCAAAACGAGAAGCAGTTGCAGGCATCAATTGCATCAAGCCTTGTGCCCCCGCAGAACTGACAGCATCAGATTTGCCTGCTGATTCCACCGCGATTACCGCAAGAACAAGCGCTGGTGACACTTTTTTCCCGATTGTTGATTTCAAAATCTCGACGCCATGCGCTTGGCTGATTGTATAGAGCGTCTGCAATCGTGGCGCGCGCGCACCTCCGCCAGAGTGCGGGTTGTTTAACCGATTGAGCGCTGCTTGATAACGGCCGCCACTTTTATCGAGCGCTGTCGGAACTGTATCCCAGAACCAGCCATAAGAGCCTGACGCGCTCGGGCGGGTAGCCCCACTTGCGCCATTTGATGCACCACCGCCCACAATTGCACCGGCTCTCGGTCCTTCAGGTGTGATCTGGATAGTGATACGTTTGCGCGACCATTTTTTTGGGTGGCTTCTGGCGCTTAGCAGAAAACTCTGGAAACGGCTTTGGTTTTGCCCCTTCCGTTTGCGCATAGCTCTCAGGCGCGCTCAACATCAAAGCGCTGGCCAAGATACATGCCTTAGTAATTAGTCCGATAGATCGGTAAAATATCATTGCTCGATCCAATAAACGTCTTTTGCGTTTTTTATGACTATTGAGCATCGGGCGAAGTTTTGCGCTTAAAACCGTCGTTTTTATTATAATTTATCAATCTCGTCTCGAAACACACACTCACAAATTCACAGGTTACCTCGGCATGCTCGATCTTGTCTACAACCCGACTGCGCGCACCTATCAGGCACCGTTGCAGCTCAAATCTACCGGCGGTATTTTCATTGTGGACGACCTTGGCCGACAAGCTGAACCTCCGCAATCGCTGGTCAACCGCTGGATTGTTCCACTGGAAGAAAGCAAAGATATTCTTGCTCTACAATCAGGTGAAAAGTTCGAAGTCCCCTTTGATACTCGGGTAATTTTCTCGATCAACTTCCACCCGAATGAGATATTTGACCAAACTGCCTTGCGTCGTATTTTCTACAAGATCAAAATTGACGGTCCGTCTCAGGAAAACTTCCTTAAGATTTTTGCATTGGTTGCAAATAAGAAGGGGATCCCGTTGACTGAAGAAGCGCTGATCCATCTTTTGCAAACGACGTATACGACGATTGATAATGTTTATGCGAACTATCAGCCCGTTTTTTTGATAGATCAGATGATTGCCATTTGTGAGTTTGAAGGGATCCCAAACCAGATGTCGCCTGAATTAATTGATCGTGTCTGGGCCAATATGTTTGTCAAAGACGAGGTCATTGTGAAGTAACCAGAACCCGTTTTGCAACGCGCAGAGTGCGAGGTGACTTGCACTTTGCTTTGAACGCGATATGTCAAAAGAATGAAGCCAGTTCACCCTTTGATCTCAGATTGGTTTGTCAAACAAGGATGGTCGATCCATCCGCATCAACAAGACATGCTTGATCGCGCGAATGACCCTGCAACTTTGCTCATCGCGCCGACAGGCGGTGGTAAGACGATGGCGGGCTTTTTACCAACGCTTAATGAACTCGCAGACGGTTCTCACGAAGGTCTCCACACGCTCTACGTTTCCCCCCTCAAAGCATTAGCCTCTGATATTAAGAGAAATTTACGTCGTCCCGTTGATGAACTCGACCTACCAATCAGGATCGAAGACCGAACAGGCGACACCTCTGCGAGCCGTAAAAAGCGTCAACGCGCCGACCCGCCGCACATCCTTTTGACGACGCCCGAAAGTCTCGCGCTCCTGACGTCTTACGAAGACGCGCCACGGATGTTTAAGGGGCTCAAGCGGATCGTGATTGATGAAATCCATGCGCTTGCGGACAGCAAACGCGGTGACCAGCTGATGCTTGCGCTAAGCGCGATCCAAAACATGTGCGAAGATTTGCGCCGCGTGGGTCTGTCTGCAACTGTTGAGGACACAGCCGCCATCGCACATTTCCTCGCACGTCACCCCGACCCGTGCGATATCGTGCTTGCCGATCCGGGTCCTGATCCGGACATTTCCATGCTGAATATTGCCGAGCCTCCCCCTTGGGCGGGTGGCGGTGCAGCCTATGCCATTCCCGCAGTGCTAGAGCAAATCAAGCAACATAAAACGACGCTGATATTTCACAATACGCGCGCGCAGGCCGAAATATTTTTTCACAATCTGTGGCTCGCCAATGAGGACAGCTTACCAATCGGCATTCATCACGGCTCGCTTGATAAAGTGCAGCGCGAACGGGTTGAAGCAGCAATGGTGCGCGGAGATCTTGCGGCGATTGTGTGCACAGGTTCGCTTGATCTTGGGATTGATTGGGGCGATGTGGATTTGGTTATTCAAATCGGTGCGCCAAAAAACGTAAAGCGCCTCGTGCAAAGAATTGGGCGTGCCAACCACCGATATAACGCCCCCTCAAAAGCGCTGCTGGTGCCAGCAAACCGCTTTGAGGTCGTGGAATGTGTCGCGGCGTTGCAAGCTGTCAAAGAACATGAACTCGATGGTGATCCACGTGGTCACGGCCCCTTAGATGTGCTGTGCCAACACATTTTGATCCGTGCTTGCGCAGGCCCCATCAGCCCCGACGAACTTTACCACGAAATCAAAAGCGTCGGGGCTTACAGCATGGTCACCCGTGCGCAGTTCGATGACTGTTTCGATTTCTGTGCCACAGGCGGTTACGCCTTGCGCGCTTATGACCGATGGAAGCGACTGCAAGAACGCAGCGATGGGACTTGGGCGCTACGCGACCCACGCGCAGCGCAACGTATTCGCATGAACATTGGGACGATCCAAGATACTGATACGCTCAAAGTGCGCTTGCAAAAAAATCGCGGCGGCAAACCTTTGGGCGAAATAGAAGAAGGTTTTGCATCCACGCTTACGCAGGGCGATACCTTTCTGATCGGAGGCCAAGTCGTGCGCTATGAAGGCTTGCGGGAAATGACCGTCGAAGTGACACGCTGCGCTGATAAAAAACCCAAAGTGGCAACCTTTGGTGGGACGAAATTTGCGACATCAACACAACTGAGCCAGCGCATTCTACGCATGTTTCAGCAAGACGAGTGGCCTGATCTTCCAGCACATACTGCTGATTGGCTGACACTCCAAAAAGGCGTAAGTATTCTCCCCCGCCCAGGTCGCCTGTTGATCGAGACCTTCCCGCATGAGCATCGCAGTCACACGGTTGTATATGGATTTGCAGGGCGGAACGCGCAACAAACCTTAGGCCTGCTTTTGTCCAAACGAATGGAAGAACTGGGCTATGATCCACTTGGTTTTGTAGCCACGGATCACGCAACACTTTTTTGGGGTTTGAGCCCAATAAATGACCCCGATGCGCTCATGGATCCAAAAACAATCGAGCAAGGTGTTGAACAATGGCTCGCAGGTAACGCATTGATCAAACGCACATTTCGTGCATCTGCAACGATTTCTGGCTTGATTGAACGCATTCTCCCATCACAACGAAAGAACGGGCGCCAGGCAACCTTTAGCTCTGACATACTCTATGACACCCTGCACAAATATGACCCCGACCACCTGCTCCTGCGCATTACCAAACAAGAAGCGCTCAGCGGTCTCGTTGATTTTGGGCGCATTCGTTTGATGTTAGAACAAACCCGTGGACGCATTGATTTTGTGACACTGCCACGCGTTACCCCCTTAGCGGCACCGATGTTTCTAGAGATGGGCCGTATTCCTATCAAAGGTGCCGCAGAAGAACGTCTTCTTGCTGCCGAAACCGCTGCCCTGATGAGTGCTGCGGGATTGTCATAGGGACCCCGAGATGAGCCATTATGCGTTTTCTTTTAAGGGTGAAACTCTTCATGCGCTGCCCTCTGGCGCGCTCTTTTGGCCTGCGCAAAACTTACTATGCGTTTCGGATTTACACTTTGGCAAAGCGCAGCGATATGCGCTGCAAGGTGGTGGAACACTACCACCCTACGAGGTGCATGATACATTAATGCGTCTGGGTCATGACATCACAACACAGGCTGCAACGACAGTTATATGCCTCGGTGACAGTTTTGATCGTTTGAGGGCGAGCGCTGATCTTGAGCCCGCTGCGCGCGACTGGATTATACGGCTGCAAGCAGGACGAAAATGGATCTGGATTGAAGGCAATCATGATCCCGGACCTGTTGATTTAGGGGGCACACACTTAGCTGAATATACCTGCGCCAACCTTGTGTTTCGCCATATCGCAACTGACGAAGCGGCGCAGCGCGGTGAAATTTCGGGCCACTTTCATCCCAAGATTACTTTGAACTTGAAGGGGCGTTCGCTCACACGGAAATGCTTCGCAATAGATCAAGGTCGTCTTATCATGCCCGCCTTCGGAACCTATACAGGTGGCCTGAGTGTGCGCTCTGAACCACTAACAACA
>JAHEGL010000140.1 GCA_024645145.1 Planktotalea sp. | reverse complement strand
CGCGGATGATATTCAGGCGGCTGAATAGCCTCAATCATGGCGCAAGGCACTGTAGCTAAGGCGAAATTTGCCGAGTTCTTTTCTGGTGGTGGTATGGTGCACGCGGCCCTTGGGTCCACCTGGGACTGTGTTTTGGCCAATGACATCGATGCGATGAAATGCGACGTCTATCGCCAGAATTGGGGCGGTGCGCATTTGCTTGAGGGCGATGTCGCAGACTTGGCGGCCGACACATTGCATCAAGACGTTGATCTGGTTTGGGCATCGAGCCCGTGTCAGGACTTTAGTTTAGCGGGCAAAGGCAAAGGTCTGAAAGGGCTGCGCAGCGGTGTGTTTTACCATTGGATGCGGCTGGTGTCACAAGGTGTTAAAGCCGGATTTGCGCCAAAAGTGATTGCGTTTGAGAATGTCACAGGCTTGATGAGCCGTGCGAGTGGGCAGGATTTCACACATGTTCTCAATTCTTTAGCGGGGCTTGGCTACCGCGTTGGCGCCCTTGAAATTGATGCGCGCCATTTTGTGCCGCAAAGCCGGCCCCGTTTGTTTGTTATCGCGCTGCGGAACGATATTGCACATGATGGTTTGACGCTTGCCGCACCCACAGGGGTTTTTCACACGGAAAAATTGCGCCGTTATGTGAATGCAGCACGGGCTGATTTGAAGTCGCCATTTACGTGGTGGGCCCATCAACCACCGCAACTGAGCACAATGTCGATGGCGGACGTGGTGGATCGCAAACCTGATACGAGCTGGCACAGTGACGCAAAAGTCGATGCGCTTTTGGACATGATGTCTGAACCGAGCGCTGCGCGCATTGCGCAGGCTCGTAGAGCTGGAAAGCGCGAGATTGGTTTGCTCTATAAGCGGGGCCGTCCTGACGAGACCGGTAAGATCCGTCAGCGCGCGGAGGTTCGATTTGATGGTATCGCAGGTTGCTTGCGCACACCTGCGGGTGGATCATCGCGCCAGACCATTATGTTCGTAAAAGGCAATTCCGTGAAAGCACGTCTTCTCTCGAGTAAGGAAGCGAGCCGACTGATGGGCCTACCTGAGAGCTACCAAATGCCGGCCCACTACAACAGCGCTTACAAGGTTGCCGGTGACGGTGTGGTTGTACCGATTGTAAGTTATCTGGATGAAATGCTATTTCAGCCGATGCTTGCGAAAGCACGTGCGCAATGAGCGGTGCGCAAGATTTCCGCAAAGTGGCCTTGTCGGCGTTAACGGATGAGATTGGCGTATATGCCTTGTGTGATTTGGACGGTTTGGCGATGTATGTCGGGCAATCTGTGGACGGTATACGCTCGCGGGTGCGTCGCCATTTGACGTCTGCACGCTCTGACATCATCGCTAACAGACAGGTGGATGTTTGGGAGATCGCTTATGTGTGGGCATGGCCTGTCGCGGCCAAGACAGATATCGAACCTTTGGAAGCAGCATTGTTTCAACGCTTTGATGCGCAAAAACCGTTGATGAATGGCAAGGTTCTTCCCCTGAAACCCGATCCAGTGAATGAGCCAAAAAGACAAGTTGTTCAAGTAATCGAGGAAGCAGAACGTTTGCGCCGCTTGCGCCCGGATCAAAGGTTAGAACGGCAAATTCGCCATTACGGAATTTTGGTCGACTACATTCAGACAGTAAAAAGCGCGCCTCATTTGAAGCGCGCTTTGGATGCTCATTTCGAGCGTCTGGTGAGCTATCACAAGACGTTTTTATAACGTTTAGCCGCGCGCTTCGTTCACGATCTGCTTCATTGCATCGATCGGGACGTAACCGCGGACAAGCTGGCCACCCATCACAAATGTTGGCGTCCCACGGATCGCCAAACGCTGTGCAAGTGCACGCGTATCATCGATTTCTTTGGTGACGTCGTCACTGCCCATCTGCGCAACAATCGCCGCCCCATCAAGGCCGAGGCTTTCCGCCAAACGACCAAAGGCCGCTGCTGTAGGTTGACCGCCGTAGGCCATAAGCGCATCGTGAACGGCTTTATAGGCGTCATTCCCTGCAACCTGTTTTGCTGCAATTGCGAACCGCGATGACAGTGTGGAGGCTTCGCCAAGAATGGGCAGCTCTTTGACGATCAAGCGGATGTTGCCGTCGCTGGAGAGCAATTCAGCAACTTCGTCATGTGCCTTGCGGCAGTATCCACAACGGTAATCAAGAAACTCAACGACAGTGACGTCGCCCTCAGGATTGCCGCCAACCCATGAAAAGCCATCTTCAAAAAGGGCCTCTGCATTGGCCGCAACAAGCGCAAGATCATCGACCGCTTGTTGTTCTTGCTGTTGGGCTTCCATTTGGTTGACCGAGTCTAGAATGACTTGGGGGTTGGCCATAATATAGGCGCGAATTTCTTCTTGTAGTGCCGCGCGCTCTGCATCGTTCATCGCGGTAATATCAAAGGCGTGCGCAGGCGCAGTGAGAGCTGCAATACAAATGCTTGTTGAAGCCAAAACTCTTTTCATGTGATCGCTCTCCCAATCAAACGTCTATTTTTCTCTTTGTGCAGCACTGAGCACATCTTGCGCCCTTTGCCAAGGACCGGAACCTCGCGGTAAGCGGCCAGCTGCGCGTTTGGCATGGATTTCTGCGTCTTTCAGTCGTCCCGTCAACGCGTATCTCTCCGCAACAGCAAGAGACGCCATTGCGGGTTGGCCGTTCTGGGAATACGCGCTGCCAAGATCGCGCAACGCTGAAGGATCTATAAAATCACGTGAGCGCGCGTTTTCCAGAACGCGAAGCGCATTTTTTGGTTGGCCTGCAGCCAGCAACGCGCGGCCATAACCCGCAAGGATAAGAGTATTATTCGGTGAAAGCTTAGCGGCCCGCGCATAGGCATTCACTGCGGCACCATATTGGCGACCTTCCAGTAAGATTTGCCCCAAAAGTTCATGGTAATACGCATCATTCGGGCGCGAATTTAGTAGGGTTTGCATCACGCCAGCAGCTTTTCCCGTTTGAGCACGGCGATGGTGAGCGACGGCTTGCATCATCAGTTTGATGTCCGCGACGTTCATCTTATTCGCGCGCCGCAGTGTACTTTTAGGGGCTTGCTGGAAGGCCCAAATCTTCGCCTTTGCGCGCTCAAACCAATAGCTGCTTGTCGCATTGTAAGGAATATCGCCACCGTACCGCGCAACATAGGCCTCCATCGCTCGCACGCGGTCACGACTAAAAGGATGAGAGCGCGCGTATGGGTCTTGGCGCGCTTGTGACAGCACATCCTGGCCTTTAAAAATATCATGCACTTCGATGGCTCCGCGCGTGGAAATGCCAGCGGCTGCGAGATAGCGCACAGCTGACTGATCGGCAGAGCTTTCTTCCGCACGGCTATGGCTGAGAAAGCTACGCTGCGCAGAAGAAGCCACGCCAAGCGCGATCGCCCCAGAGCCGCGCGCACCGCTTGCAGCGACAGCGGCAGCAAGCGCAATCCCAAGGCCAGTGACGTTATTGCGGTTGTTCATAACTGCTCTGCGACGGGTAAGATGACCGTTTGTAATATGCGCTGCTTCATGGGCTATAACGGATTGCAAAGCCTCAGCACTCTTCAGTCGCGTGACCATGCCCGTATGCAAAAAGATCGCGTTTGAATCGAGCACGAAGGCATTTGGAACACGGCTGTCGATCAGCAAAATCTTGACGCGGTTCGGGTTTAGACCCGCTGCTTGTAAGATTGGCCGCGCAAGTTGGCCGAGCGCATGTTCAATATCTGCATCACGAATAAGTGTCTGGGCGCGCAAAGGCAGCGCGCAAAGGCTAAGCATCACAAATAAAGTCGTGAGCAGACGCATTGACTGTTCCTTCAATTCGCGGTGAAACCGCAGTTAACTCAGGATGGGAGAGAGTAGTGCGAAACTCAAGTCGTGGAATGGTTGATCCCTTTATTGTGATGGACGTCATGGAAGCTGCGCGCGCGGCTGAAACTGCAGGGCGTCACATGATTCATATGGAAGTCGGTCAGCCCGGAAGTGCGGCACCAGAGGGGGCACGCATGGCTGCCGCAGCGGCGATGCAAGATGATGCGCTTGGCTATACTGTCGCGCTCGGTCTGCCTCCACTTCGCGCGCGCATCGCGCAGCTATATGGGGAGTGGTACAACGTTGACCTCAATCCAGAGCGTGTTGTTGTGACCTCTGGTTCGTCGGCGGCTTTTTTGCTCGCATTTACAGCGCTTTTTGATGCGGGGGATCGCGTCGCGATTGGTGCGCCGGGCTATCCGAGCTACCGGCAGATCCTGAAGGCTTTGAGCCTTGAGCCCGTTTTGATCGACGCCCAACTTGAAAACCGATTGCAGCCGATTGCGGCAGATTTGAAAGGGTTAAACGCGCAAGGCTTGATGGTTGCGTCGCCTGCGAACCCGACGGGAACGATGCTCGATCACGCCGCGATGTCGTCGCTCATTGGT
>JAHEGL010000132.1 GCA_024645145.1 Planktotalea sp. | reverse complement strand
TCGTTTTTGCGGAGACGGTCGTGCGCGACCTATCTTCCATGATCCAGCGCGATGAGACTGCTTTGAAGCGCCTGTCTAAAGCTCGCGTGGATTCCCTTTTCCGACGTGTGAGCACAGGGAGCATAGGCTCCATCGAATACACGCGTAGTTTTCTTGATGCCTTGCCTGCGGCGCAGGGTGGGAAACACTTGGATTGTCTCTCTGAAGCGCTGTATTTTGAGGCGCGCGGCGAAACGATCAAAGGTCAATTTGCTGTCGCCGAAGTGATAATGAACCGCGTCGAGAGTGGTCGCTATCCTGATAGCGTATGCGGTGTAATCAATCAGGGAACTGGGCGTAAGTTCGCGTGTCAGTTTACCTACACGTGTGATGGGCGTGCTGAGGTTATTACCGAAAAGTCCAATTATGCGCGCCTGCGTAAGATTGCGAAGCTCTCGATGTCTGATTTGCCCAAGAAATTGACCAAAGGGGCAACGCACTACCATACAACGGCCGTCAGTCCAAAATGGAGCCGCGTGTTCCCGCGCACTGCGAAAATTGGCGTGCATCTCTTTTACCGCGAACCAACGCGTGTGAGCCGTAATTAGAACGCGATCTTCGCAGAAAGTACCTCATGTCAGATGAGATTAAACATGCTTTCGAGCATCCGCTCGAACGTTCGCTCGTGTCTTCTGTAGATCCTGTGCTGGATCGAATTTCTCTGCGGGATCATATTGTGTCTGTCGAGATTGGAGCGTTCCAAGCTGAACGCGATATGACCCAACGCATCAGTTTCAACATCGTCGTTGAGGTCCGTCATGCAGCCAAGGACTTGGGCGATGATGTTGATTTAATCCTGTCTTATGATCGCGTGACTGAAGCGATTGACATAGAATTGGCAGCGGAACGTTTGAACCTGCTTGAAACCTTGGCAGAACGCGTCGCTGAGCGCATTTTGAAAGAGCCACAAGCCGAACGCGTTTTTGTACGCATCGAGAAGTTGGATCGCGGGGGCGGAGCGCTTGGCGTAGAGATTGTACGGGCGATGTCTGACGTGCCATCCGCGAGTTTCGCGAGTGATGCACCTTTGAATGCGCGTGTCGTCTTTTTGAGTGAAGCGGCGATGTCTTCACGAAATGTTTCCAATTGGATAGATCAACTGACGAAAATGACCGATCCTTTGGTGTTTGTCGTTCCTCCTGCATGCACTGATTTGAGCGCACCAACGACGCTCGCAAATGCGCATGTCACGCTTCTTGCAATGGAGCAAAACGCATGGATGTTCGCGGCCACAGAGCAACGTTGCGCCGTGGTCGAAACCCGAACAGAGCTGGACTGGGCCTGTAAAAACAACCAAATCAGTGTTTGGGCACCACAGAAATTTGTGATGGACGCGGTCGAAAGCCCCATGCATTTGGTTGCTAATACTGTAGCGTTAACAGATTGGTTTGCGTCGCAAATTGGGGCCATCGAGTTGGTCGTTGTGGGCGAAGAGTTGCCGACGTCGCCCTTGAGCGTCTGCCGCGCCGTCGCGCTTGAGAGCGAAGCGATATAAGCTGCTTTCGAATAGCTCCGAGTGATAAGCCAATAAAATGACTAACTATTTTAGACCCCTCGCGCAGTTGTCTTGCGTGCGACCGACAGAGGCGGTGACACTCGCGGGGACGCAAAGCTGGTTCACGCATGTAGAGCATTTGGTCCGCGGGCAAGCGTCAGAAATTATTCACGTCAGCGATACGCCATCAGATTGGCGGGCGCGTGTTAGCACCCCGCGAGCCTCCATCGCGGGGCTTAATATGTCCAAGCCAGTCATAATGGGGATTTTGAACGTCACGCCTGACAGCTTTTCTGATGGTGGGCGGCATAATTCACCTAAGCAAGCCCTCGGCATGGCGCAGCAGATGGTTAAAGACGGGGCGCATTTGCTCGATATTGGGGGCGAAAGCACGAGACCGGGTGCTGTTGAGGTCCCGTTTGAAGCAGAAATCGCACGTACGGTGCCGGTTATTGAAGCAATCCGCACTTCAACAAACACTCCCATTTCCATCGATACGCGCAAAGCGCGCGTCGCCCTCGCCGCTTTGGACGCTGGCGCGAATATTGTGAATGACGTTTCTGGGTTCAAATTCGACCCTGACCTCGCGCCCCTCTGTGCGACACTCTCCGCACCTGTCTGCATTATGCATGCGCAAGGTCTTCCCGAGACCATGCAAGATGCGCCAGATTACGATGACGTATTGCTAGATGTGTACGATTTCTTGTCTGGGCAGGTTGAGCTTGCGGTAAGCTACGGTGTCCCGCGCGATCAGATTATCGTCGACCCCGGCCTCGGTTTTGGCAAAACGCAGGCACATAACCTTGCTCTGATCAAAGGTCTGTCTTTGTTTCATGGGCTGGAATGTCCGATCCTATTAGGGGCTTCGCGAAAAGGGTTTATTCGTGATATAGGCAAGGCATCTAGTGCTGAGGATCGCGCCCCGGGTTCCATTGCAATTGCATTAGCTGCAGTAGTTCAGGGCGTTCAGGTTTTACGAGTTCACGATGTTTCGCAGACGAGACAGGCGCTCGCCTTATTTCAGGCGGCGACGATAGGAGTTGATATATGACACGAAAATTATTTGGAACCGATGGCGTGCGCGGCACAGCCAATTCTTATCCGATGACTGCTGAAATGGCGCTGCGCGTTGGTGCCGCGGCGGGCATTTATTTCCGCCGTAATCAGGCCAATGTACACCGCGTGGTGATTGGCAAGGACACGCGTCGCTCAGGCTATATGTTAGAAAGCGCGCTGACTGCGGGTTTGACATCGACGGGCATGACCGTATTTTTGATGGGCCCAATTCCGACACCTGCGGTTGGTATGTTGACTCCCTCAATGCGCGCGGATGTTGGGATTATGATCTCAGCCAGCCATAACCCACATGAAGACAATGGTATCAAGTTCTTTGGTCCTGATGGCTTTAAGCTCTCGGATGAGGCAGAGATGGAAATCGAAGCGCTCGTAGAGTCAGGTGTCGAGCTTGTTGAGCCGATGAAGATTGGCCGCACGCGTCATATTTATGATGGTCGCTCGCGCTACAATGAACGCGTTAAGGCCGCTTTCCCGAATGAGCTTTCACTGGATGGTATGAAAGTGGTTATCGATTGTGCCAACGGGGCCGCATATCGCGCCGCGCCAGAGGTGCTGTGGGAGCTTGGCGCAGAGGTTATTCCGGTTGGAGTGTCCCCGAACGGGTACAATATCAACGACAACTGTGGCTCGACTAAACCAATGACCGCGTCTGAAGCTGTGATCGCTCATGGTGCGGATGTTGGCATTTGTCTTGATGGCGATGCCGATCGTTGCTTGATCTTGGATGAAACTGGAAAAGTCGCAGATGGCGATCAGTTCATGGGGCTTATCGCGGGTCGTTGGGCGGAAGAGGGGCGCTTGAACAAAGGCACGTTGGTCACGACCGTCATGTCTAATCTTGGGCTTGAGCGTCATCTGGAAAGCAAAGGTCTTCAGCTTGTGCGCTCTGGTGTCGGCGATCGCTATGTCGTTGAAGAAATGCGCAAAAACGGGTATAATCTGGGCGGCGAACAGTCCGGTCACATTGTCATGACAGATTACGCTACCACGGGTGATGGTCTTATGGCGGGGCTTCAATTCTTGGGCGAATTGGCGCGGACGGGTCGCAAGGCGTCTGAATTGACGGCCGTTTTTGAGCCGGTCCCGCAAATGCTGAAAAACGTTCGCTATGCGAATGGGCAAGTGCCGCTAGAAGATGGCAAGGTGCTGTCTGTTATCGATGGCGCGGAGCAAGAGCTGACCGGTAAAGGACGTTTGCTTATCCGCAAATCAGGGACAGAACCGCTGATCCGCGTGATGGCGGAGTGCGAGGACCCTGATCTGTTGACAGATGTGGTGGACCGCATCGTCGATGAGGTGGCGCGCGCGACAGCTGCTTAAGTCTTGCGCAAGGCGGCCAATATGGCACGGCTTTGAGTGATGAAAATACCGACAAGAATAAGCGCCAGCGCGGTGTAGAGCTGTGCTGGCAAGTCTTCTTGGAGCAGAATGACCCCGAAAATGACGGACCACACAGGCACCATGTAGCTGGTGATATTCATGAAAAGCGATCCAGCGGTGGTGATCACGCGAACGCGGATCAAAGCCCCGATGGCTGTCGGGAACAGTGCTGCATAAAGAACCGCAAGACTGGCAACCATCGGAAACCCTTTGGGCAATCCTTCCGTCATCAAAGCCAACGGAACAACCAAGACCGCAGCCACAGTCAATGTTCCAGAGGCCAGTGCGATAGGCGGCATTTTGGGCGCACGGCGTGTCAGGATGGACCCGATTGCGTAGCCACAGGCACTGCCGATGCAGGCCA
>JAHEGL010000127.1 GCA_024645145.1 Planktotalea sp. | reverse complement strand
TTTCCACTCAAGTGCAACGCATTTATCAAACCCGCGGCGCAAATCACCGCAGTACCATGTTGGTCGTCATGGAAGACTGGAATGTCCATCTCTTCTTTGAGGCGCTGCTCAATGATGAAACACTCGGGCGCTTTGATGTCTTCAAGGTTAATGCCGCCAAATGTCGGCCCCATCAAACGAACCGCTTCGCAAAACTTGTCAGGATCCTCTGTATCGAGCTCGATATCGATCGAATTCACATCCGCAAACCGCTTGAACAGAACAGCCTTGCCCTCCATCACCGGCTTGGAGCCAAGTGCGCCCAAATTGCCCAACCCTAGCACGGCAGTACCGTTAGAAATGACCGCAACAAGGTTGCCTTTGTTCGTATAGTCATAGGCAAGTTCAGGGTTCTCAGCGATTGCCGTACATGGCACCGCGACACCTGGGGAATAGGCCAAGGACAAATCGCGCTGCGTTGTCATTGGCACAGTCGCAGTGATTTCAAACTTGCCCGGCGTTGGCTCTAAGTGAAACGCAAGCGCGTCTTCATCGGTGATCTGTTGCTTCGACATTGCTTCACATTCCTTATGGCGTTCCCGCCTCATATCCCATGAAATCACGGCGCTCAACAGGTACAAGGTTTTTGCCTTTTCCCTTAGCCTACGTGACGCTACTCTGCGCTTGGATTTCGGGGAATTTTATGAGCACTGCCAAACCAACCGTGACGCCCATGATGGCGCAATTTCTTGAGATCAAGGAAAATTATCCCGACGCTTTGCTGTTCTACCGTATGGGCGATTTTTATGAGTTATTCTTCGATGACGCGGTTGCCGCATCCGAAGCTTTGGATATTGCGCTGACGAAACGTGGCAAACACGACGGCGCGGAAATCCCTATGTGCGGTGTTCCGCATCACGCCGCCGAAGGGTACTTGCTAACGCTTATCCGTAAAGGGTTTCGCGTTGCCGTTTGTGAGCAAATGGAAAGCCCTGCTGAGGCTAAAAAACGTGGTGGCAAATCTGTTGTACGCCGCGATGTCGTACGTCTCGTCACACCTGGCACATTGACAGAAGAAAGCCTGCTCGACGCGCGCAGGCACAACTATCTTGCAGCTTTCTCAGATGTTCGCGGCGACGGCGCTTTGGCGTGGGCAGATATGTCCACAGGTGCGTTTCACGTAATGTCACTGAATGCGGTACGTTTGTCCCCCGAATTGGCGCGTCTGGCTCCAAGTGAAGTCATCGTGTCCGACACGACAGACCCCGAAACTCTTAATTTAGTGTCTGAAACGGGTGCATCCATATCGCCCCTATCACCAGGTGCGTTCGATAGCACACAAGGCACCAAACGCATTTGCGACGTCTTCGAAATCGCTTCACTCGATGCATTTGGTGAATTCACGCGCCCCGAAATTTCAGCGATGAGCGCTCTGATAGAATATCTGGAAATAACGCAAAAAGGAAAACTCCCGCTCCTTCGTCCGCCACAAAAGGAAAACAGCGGCGGCACAATGCAAATTGATGCTGCGACCCGCCGCAATCTGGAGCTAACACAAAGCCTAAGCGGCACGCGCAAGGATACGCTCTTATCTGTAATTGACCGCAGTGTAACAGCAGGCGGTGGCAGGCTTTTAGAGCGTCGTTTGTCTAGCCCGTCTCGCGATCTCGCTACGATACAAGCGCGCCTTGATGCCGTTTCTTGGCTACACGAGCAAACCCACGTTACCGAAGATCTGCGCAGCACCTTACGGAAAGTCCCTGATCTGGATCGGGCCTTGTCACGCATTTCACTCGAACGAGGCGGACCGCGCGATGTCGCCGCAATTCGAAATGGATTGGAGCAAGCCGAAGCAATCCAAGCGACCGATTTGAACAGCGCGCCAGATCTCATCCTTCAATGCGTTCGTGCAATGGAGGGCCATGACGAACTGATCAGCTTGCTCAATGATGCTTTAATCGCCGAGCCCCCGCTGCTTTCACGGGACGGTGGCTATATCGCCACTGGTTTCGACGAAGAGCTCGATGAAACCAGAGCGCTTCGCGACGAAGGGCGCAGCGTGATTGCCGCCATGCAAGCGGAATACTCCGAGCTTTCAGGGATCAATGCGCTCAAGATCAAGCACAACAATGTTCTTGGCTATTTCATCGAAACCACCGCCACACACGCAGAAAAAATGCTGGCGCCGCCCTTGAATGAGACCTTCATTCATCGCCAAACAACTGCAAATCAAGTCCGCTTCACAACAGTTGATCTATCAGAAATCGAAACGAAAATTCTAAATGCTGGCAACAGGGCATTAGAAATTGAAAAGCGTCATTTTCAGATACTAACAAATGCAATACTTAAAAATGCTGCAGAAATTTCCAACACTGCACGCGCGCTCGCAGAAGTTGACTTAAACGCCAGTCTTGCAGCGCTCGCACGCGCAGAGGGTTGGAGTAAGCCAAAAGTTGACAACAGCAGAATGTTTCACGTGATGGGTGGCCGACACCCTGTTGTTGAACAAGCGCTGCGCAACCAAGGGGGTGCACCGTTTATTGCCAACAATTGCGATCTGTCGGATGGATCAAATGGCGCTGCGATTTGGCTTTTAACTGGCCCGAACATGGCGGGTAAGTCGACGTTCCTTCGTCAAAACGCACTGATCGCGGTTCTCGCACAAATGGGCAGTTTCGTTCCCGCGAGCGAGGCACATATTGGTATTGTCAGCCAGCTTTTCAGCCGCGTCGGCGCATCAGATGATCTCGCGCGCGGGCGCTCAACCTTTATGGTTGAAATGGTTGAAACCGCCGCGATCCTCAACCAGGCTGATGAAAACGCACTTGTAATCCTCGATGAAATCGGGCGCGGCACAGCGACCTATGATGGTCTTTCAATAGCTTGGGCAACACTTGAACACCTGCATAATGTGAACAAATCTCGCGCGCTTTTCGCCACGCATTACCACGAACTCACCAATCTTACCGCAAAGCTCGATGGCGCGGAAAACGCGACTGTTTCAGTGCGTGAATGGGAAGGTGACGTCATTTTCTTGCATGAGGTCATCAAGGGCGCCGCAGATAGAAGCTATGGTGTCCAAGTTGCAAAACTCGCAGGTCTTCCAGCCTCAGTGGTTGAGCGCGCGCGCATTGTTCTGGATGCGCTTGAAAAAGGCGAACGTGAGGGCGGCGGTCAAAAAGCAGTCATTGATGACCTGCCCCTGTTTTCAGCCGCGCCACCACCCCCACCAGTGCAAACCAAACAATCGCCTGCAGTAGACATGCTTGATGAAATCCATCCGGATGACCTGAGCCCGAAAGAGGCGCTCAACTTAATCTATAAACTGAAAGAGGCGTCACAAACTTAATCGCAACGCCCCTCTTCATTTTTCAAAATATACTCAATACCGGGCTATCAACCAGGCGTAGAGCTTACCCCAACTTGCGCAGGTCTCAACAAACGATCATGCAACATGAAGCCTTCCGCGGCCACCTGAATGATCTCACCCGCTTTCGTTCCGGGAACAGGTGCTTCAAACATCGCTTGATGCAACTTGGGATCAAACTTGTCACCCACTTCCGGTGAAACAGGCACAATTCCATGCTGTCCAAAGACGTTAACCAATTCGCGCATCGTCAATTCGACACCTTCTATCAACGCTGACGAAACGTCTCTTTGCTCGTCTGTCGCCGCTTCCAAAGCGCGTTTCATGTTGTCATACACAGGCAACAAATCGCGCGCGAGCTTGGAGCCACCATAGTTTTCAGCCTCACGGCGATCACGGTCAGAGCGTTTGCGCGAATTCTCGGCATCCGCCAAAGCACGCATAAAGCGATCTTTAAACTCATCGCGCTCCGCCGTCACAATCGCCAGCTCGTCCGCCGCCAGCTCTTCTTCCGTCGGTTCCGCCTCTTCAGCGTCGTCAAGCGCCGCCTCAAGCGCATCTACATCGTCCAGAAAGCCGTCTTCTTCACGCTCTGCCATATCTTTACCCTCTAACTCCGGTCAGAAATCAACTTCCCAACCAGTTGCGCCGTATAATCCACTATTGGCACGATCCGTCCGTAATTCAGACGAGTCGGTCCAATAACACCAACAGCACCAATAATTTTTCGCTCAGCGTTCATATAAGGAGAAACCACCAAAGAGGAACCCGAAAGTGAGAAAAGTTTGTTCTCAGAACCAATAAAAATGCGCACACCATCGCCATCTTGGGTCAGCTCAAGGAAATCAGCGATATCGCGCTTGCGCTCAAGGTCGTCGAACAGCGTTCTGATACGCTCCATCTCTTCCTCTTCCGCCTCTCCTGCGAGCAGATTTGAACGGCCGCGCACGATCAGACGCTCGTAATGTTCACCCTCGTTCTGCCAAACGGCCAATCCGCTATCGATCAAATCACGCGCAAGCACATCG
>JAHEGL010000124.1 GCA_024645145.1 Planktotalea sp. | reverse complement strand
CAAGATGCTCGAACATGAAATCCGCGTGCTCTGCCTAAATTCGGGTGAAAAGTGCCATTGTGTGATCAGGCTGATCTGACTTGCGCAAATGCGCGATGAGCAGGCCGTGGAGTTTGCAAAATTCAGGAAGATCAATGAACTCTTCGTTTAATTCCAGTGCCTTACGTGTATGACCTGATTGATCTTTGGCGCGTGGGATGTCGTTAGGGTCAAGCTAACAAACAAGCTTGGTTTTGAGTGTTTCAATGTCCGCATCGAGGGGCGGGAGCGCCTCTCCAGCAGCAAAGCTCAATGGCTTCTGACGCGCTTACATGCGCGCGATCACAGGTTGAAAGCCGCCCTCATGGGTCAGGTTCTGCGTGTCTGTTTCAATGTCACTCATAGCGCCTAAGATGCCCCCAGAGCGCGTATGCAGCAAGCGCTATTGAAGCATCATTTCTTTTGTCGCGCTCAGTGTGACATCGGGGTAGTCGCGCGCAACGCGGTCGATGTCCCATTGCAATCGCGTCAGGTAGACTACGTCGCCATCATTGTCGGTCGCGATATGCAGCTTGTTCGCCTCTGCAAAGGTTTCGACGGCCTTTTTATCGCCCAAGACCCAACGCGCAGACGTGAACTGGCTTTGATCGAAACGCACAGGCAATCCGTATTCCAGCTCAATCCGGCTGGCGAGCACTTCAAACTGAAGCGCGCCAACAACGCCAACGATGAAGCCAGAGCCAAATGTCGGCTTGAAGACCTTTGCAGCTCCTTCTTCAGCAAATTGCATCAGCGCCTTTTCCAAGTGTTTGGATTTCAGCGGATCGCCCGCGCGTACACCTTGCAGTAGTTCAGGTGCAAACGATGGAATGCCTGTAACGCGCAGCGCTTCGCCCTCAGTCAATGTATCGCCAATGCGCAATTGGCCGTGGTTTGGAATGCCGATGATGTCGCCTGCGTGGGCCTCTTCCGCCAATTCGCGGTCCGAGGCGAGAAAGAGCACAGGGTTCGAGATCGCCATCGGCTTTTTGGTGCGTACATGGGTCAGTTTTATGCCACGTTTGAAGTGGCCCGAGGCGAGCCGCACAAATGCCACGCGGTCGCGGTGCTTTGGGTCCATGTTAGCCTGCACTTTGAACACGAAGCCTGCGACTTTCTTCTCTTCGGGCGAAATTTCGCGCGGTGAAGCGCGTTGGATCTGCGGTTCTGGTCCGTAGGTGCCGATGCCGTCCATCAGTTCTTTCACACCGAAAGAGTTGATCGCAGAGCCGAACCAGATCGGTGTCATATGCCCTTCGAGCACGGATTGCGGATCAAGGGTCGGCAGCAATTCACGTGCCATTTCAACATCTTCTACGAGTTTTTCAAGCAGATGCGCAGGGACATGCTTGGCCAAGGCCGGATCGTCGAGGCCTTTGATCTCGATGCTATCGGCCACCTTGTTACGATCCGCACGATCCATCAGCTCAAGGCGATCATTTAGCATGTCGTAACAGCCCATAAAGTCAGGGCCAACGCCGATAGGCCAGCTTGCAGGGGTCACGTCAATCGCAAGGTTTTCTTGGATTTCATCAATAATATCAAATGTATCGCGGCTTTCGCGGTCCATCTTGTTACAGAAGGTCAGGATCGGCAGGTCGCGCATACGACAGACTTCAAACAGCTTCTGCGTCTGGCTTTCGACACCCTTTGCGCCGTCAATCACCATCACCGCGGCGTCCACCGCAGTCAGCGTGCGATACGTGTCCTCGGAGAAATCTGAGTGACCGGGCGTGTCAACCAGATTGTAACGGAAGTGTTTGAAATCAAACGACATCGCGGAAGCAGAGACCGAAATGCCGCGATCCTTTTCCATCTGCATAAAGTCAGAGCGTGTACGCCGTGCTTCGCCTTTAGCGCGCACTTGCCCCGCCATCTGGATCGCGCCACCAAAGAGCAGAAATTTCTCCGTTAACGTCGTCTTACCCGCGTCGGGATGCGAGATGATCGCAAACGTGCGACGACGTGCAATTTCAGCAGGAAGCTCGGGGCGGTTTGTGGGCGTGTCTAACATCAGTCTGCTATAGCTTTGGGTGTTTAGCTATGCAACGGGGCTACGAATTTTCAACCAATATTCAGCTCAGCGCTTAGACGCCTTCCGCAACTTATCAGCCGCATCCGGCCCAAGCAGTTCAGACCCAACCTCGAACTCTTCATGCAGCCAGCCGGAATGACCGCTCAGCTCTTGCAAGATATCCTCACTGACGGAGTCTTGCAGGGCAGGGCGGGTGCGTGTGTCAACGAGCAGGGTCTCAGCGGCGATGCCTTCGGCGTAGATGATCTCGTGTTGATCAAACAGCAGTTGGAAATAGTCGATAAACCCACCGTCTTGCTGTGTGACAGTCTCGCCATTCACGAGGTGACGGGCTTTGACAAGCACTTCAGAGCGGCACGCGCCCAAATCGTCGCGGCGTTGGTAGATGAACAGGCGGTGGTCCGGACTGACCATTAGGTCGTTGGTGTTGTTGAGCGTGCCCGCTTTGATAACGATCGGAGCGAAATCACCCACCGCGCGCACTGTGTGCTGGCCGATCCAGCGGATCACCTGGCCGCCATCATCGCGCGTGAGAACTTTGTCACCCACTTGCAGCTCTTCAATCGGGCGCTGTGCGCCAGAGCTCATGGTGATGTTGGTGCCACGAGAGAAAGAGACACAGGCGACTTGAGCAAGCTTGCGAGCGGCGTTTTCCAGCTCAACACCAACCAGACGATAGTGGCCGATGGACACCAGCGGTGCCAGCGGCAGCACATGCACCGTGGCACCGTGGCACCGTGGTCTTCTGGATCCAGTTCAACCAACAAGAGCATTTCCAGCGTGGAGCCATCGGTCGTCATCACGGTCAAGCAGCTATCGACGATCACACGCGCGGTGGCAGCACCTGCGTCGGTGTCTTGCGAAATAATGTACGTTCCATCGGTGCGTGCATGTAGCGACAAGCGTTTGCGTTCTGCGTTGCCGCTCAACTCATAGACATCATCGAGCATCACTTCAGCGGCAAAGCTCAGCGTGTCGTCAATATTTGCGCCATCCACGACCAAAAAATCCTTTGCTCGATACACAGGGATGCTTTGAGCAAGGGAGATGCCAGAGTTGCGGCTTGCAATCATTCAAAACACTCGTCAGACTTAATGTCTGAGCGTCGTCTTGTCATGAAAATACGGCGGTTTACAGTCCTTACTGCGGCCATTGATTGTAAATTCGCTGCAGTACGCATAGAAATGATAGGAAATACCATGGATCTTGGAATCAAAGGCCGCCGCGCGGTTGTGTGTGCGTCGAGCAAGGGACTCGGTCGCGGGTGCGCTGAAGCGTTGGCCGAAGCAGGATGTGATCTTGTTCTGAACGCGCGTGGTGCAGAGGCGCTAGAGGCGACAGCAGAGCATATTCGCAGCACATACGGTGTCAATGTTTTGGCGGTTGCTGCTGATATTACCACCGATGAGGGCCGCGCGAAGGTGCTCGAAGCGGCGGGCGAGGTCGATATTCTTGTGAACAATGCGGGAGGCCCCCCTCCCGGAATGTGGCAAGACTGGGAGCGTGAAGATTTCATCAAAGCGCTAGATGCCAACATGCTGACGCCAATTGCGATGATCAAAGCATTGGTCCCTTCGATGATGGATCGTGGTTGGGGGCGTGTCGTCAACATCACTTCGCAATCTGTGAAAGCACCAATTGGCGTGCTTGGACTGTCCAATTCCGCGCGTGCTGGGTTGACAGGCTATGTCGCGGGCACATCACGTCAGGTCGCAGGATCTGGCGTGAACATCAACAATTTGCTGCCAGGTATTCACGCAACTGATCGCGCAGTCGCACTGGATGGCGGCGTTGCAAAAGCGCAAGGCATTACTTCCGAGCAAGCCAAGATTGATCGTTGCAAAACAATTCCAGCGGGGCGCTATGGCACTGCGGATGAATTTGGCGCGGTTTGTGCATTTTTGTGCTCCGCACATGCTGGCTTCATCGTTGGGCAGAACGTTTTGCACGATGGTGGCGGCGTGAACGCGACGCTCTAGCGTTCGACCAAGAAACCCCCGATATAAGCGGTCACGTCGTCGTTTCCATGAAACACACCGACGGCGTGATCGCTGCCTAAGCGCCCTGCCAATGTTGCAGGGCGCGCGTTAAAAAACACCTCTCCGGTTACGGTATTTCCGCTAGATTCCCCATCAACCGTGAGAATGTCATCGCTGCCTTGCAACGTATTGAACCTGAAATCTGCGCGTAATGTGATGCGCCCAGTCGTTGTTTCAAGTTCGGCAAAATCCCGGCGGTCGCCGTCTGATTTACCGACCTCTATTACGTTATAAATGCCATGCTTCGCGGCAATACCTTGCAGTGGCAAAGGGCCGGGATCAGTGCTCGGCAACAGGCCTGCATATGCGCTAAAATCGGTGTCATCTTGGCCCAGCTCCAAAGCGTAGCCATGACCTTCGGGATT
>JAHEGL010000119.1 GCA_024645145.1 Planktotalea sp. | reverse complement strand
AAAACTTATGTGCAATCCCCCATCTGCGGCCCTTCAAGAATGAGCTTCTACACAGGGCGCTATGTGCGCTCTCATGGGGCCACATGGAATGGTTTTCCGTTGCCCGTCGGCACGCCGACACTCGGGGATCACCTGCGCGAAATTGGTGTTATCAGCTCGCTTGTTGGTAAAACACATATGACGGCAGATATTGCTGGTATGCGCCGCCTTGGCATTGATCCGGAAAGCAAAATTGGCTCTCTCGTGAGTGAAGGTGGCTTCGAGGTCTTTGTGCGCGATGATGGCACTAACGCCGTGACCTACAAGAACCGTCATGCTGAAGATTACGATGCCTATTTGCGATCACATGGCATGGACGGAGACTCGCCATGGGAAGAGTGGGCAAATACTGCGATTGGCGCTGATGGAAAGAAGAAATCAGGTTGGCTTTTAGAAACAGCACCGCTGCCTGCACGTGTTCCCAAAGAACATTCCGAAACAGCTTGGCTGACCACGCGTGGGATCGAATTCATGGAACAACAAGGCGACGCGCCTTGGCTCTGCCATTTGAGCTACATCAAGCCGCATTGGCCCTACCTCGCGCCTGCGCCCTACAATGACATGTATAGCGCTGACGATCTTCCAAAGGTGAACCGGCGTGAGAATGAACATGCTCATCCGCTAATGCAACAGTGGGAAGCGACCCGTATTTGCAAGAACTTCTCGCGCGAAGATGTGCGCGATATGGTGGCACCCGTCTACAAGGGACTTATCAAAGAACTCGATGACAATCTTGGTCGGCTTTTCGACTACTTGGAAACCAGTGGCAGGATGAAAGACACGATGGTCGTCTTTTGCTCAGATCACGGCGATAATATGGGGGATCATTGGCTCGGTGAGAAGGATCTGTTTTACGATTGCTCTGCCCGTATTCCGCTGATCATTTATGACCCGAGAGAGGCGGCGAATGTGACACGTGGCACGTCATGTGATGCGTTGATCGAAGGTATTGATCTTGCACCCACGTTCCAAGATTTCTTTGGTGGACCTGCGAAACCGCATATTTACGAGGGACGGTCGCTAGAGCCACTTTTGCATGGGAAAGATGTTGAGTGGCGTGATCATTGTATTTCGGAATATGATTACGCAACGCGCGATGCACGCAGGATGGTTGGTGTCGATCAAAGCGATGCGCGGCTTGTTATGGTGTTCGATGGACGTTGGAAATATGTCCACGTGGAAACCATGGCTCCGATGCTTTTTGATCTAAAGAATGATCCTGATGAATTGTATGATCTCGGTGCAAACCCTGCGCACGCTGAACAGATTGAACGGTTGCGTGGCTTGCATTTTGATTGGACACGACAGCACCATAACCGCATCACTAAATCAGCCGAAATCGTGGAAGCAATGACAGACGATCGTGAGCCAGAAGGTATCTATATTGCGCATATCGATCAGGCTGCACTTGAAAAAGAAGGCCTGAAAATGCCGCCGCACATCGAGCTTAGGTGAGAGCCAGTTTTGTTATGATCTGATCAAAGCACGCGCGAACGCCTTCAGGCGTTTTCGCAGTGGCAGCAACATAGAAATCTGGGCGAATGATGGCGAAGTTACCATCCACGTTTTGCATCCACGTTGTGTAGCTGTCATCGAGAGTTTTCACATGGCAGTTGCTATCGCCAACGGACAAAACGCGCCCGTTAAGCTGCGCGAATATTTCAGACTGCGCTGGATTTAGAATATCAGTAGTGCTTTGATTGATGGCAAGGATGAGCCAGCTTTGTCCAACGGCTTGATCGAAACGATCTTCACTTTCGTTAAAACGCACAAACCCTTGCGGAGACAGCTCGCCCGCACCCGCGCTCTCCTCGCACCATGCGCCAGCGCCAAGCTTGACCAAATCACCGGTGATGGGCTGGTTATCACGGGCGCTAAGGCCTGCAATCATACGCGCGTCGCGTTCTGCGGCTTTGTCGGGATCTGTGATGCAGATGATCTCGCCCAAGTCTTGGGAAAACTGGATATAGTGCTTAGCGTGCTCCATGCGTTCACTTTCATAACTTTGCAGCACGTCTTGCGGCAGGGATCCGTCCAAAATGCCAGCCAAACGCCAAGACAAGGCGACGGCATCGCGCAGGCCTGCACACATCCCTTCGCCCGCAAAAGGAGGCATCAAATGCGCGGCATCACCCGCGATCATGCAGCGATCTTGCACCCATGTTTCGGCCCATTTCGCTTGGAATTTGTAAACGGCGCTGCGCTCAAGTTTGGCGTTCTGTGGCGTCAGACCCCAAGGTTCTAACAAGCGCCACGCGGCTTCAGGCTTTGCGATCTCTTCGCGATCCTCGTCCGGGAGCAACATAAACTCCCAACGACGACGACCGGGGCCGCCCGGCACGATCGTTGTGGGGCGCTTTGGATCACAAAGCTGCCATTGCGCAGGCGATGTTGTGTAGGGTTCATCAGGGATCATATCGAGGATGAGCCAGTCAAAGAAATAGCCTTTGTCGATTTCACCAATGCCTAGATGTTCGCGCACAAAACTGTTCGCACCGTCAGCACCCACAAGAAAGCGCGCGCTTAACGATTGATATTCGGTACTTTTTTCGGTGTCACTCATACGAAGCTGCACGGCATCTGCGTCTTGCGTGACGTCGTTCACAGTCCATCCGCGTAATATGGTAATGAGTGGGATGTCGTTTGCCATCTCGATCAAACGCGCTTCAAGTTCGGGTTGATTAAACCAATAGGTCACGTGCCAGCCGGAGGGCGCGAGGCTTTCCCAATCGACAATTTGCAAGTCCAAGAGATCGGCGTTTTTCCAATAATATAGTTCTTTGTGGTTCTCGAATGCAGGGTCTTCGTCCACATTGATGCCCAAGGTCGCCAAGATGCGCGCGACTTCTGCATCCATCGTCACCGCGCGGGGGCGGTCGTAAATATCGGGCCAACGTTCCACAACGGTTACAGAAATCCTGTGTTTGCTCAGCAAGATCGCGAGCAAAAGACCCACTGGCCCCGCACCAATGATAGCGATGTCCGCATTGGGTAGAGTTTTAGCTGTGCTCTGCATCTATATGTCCATTTGACTGCTGAGATAATTGCCGGTGTTGCGATAGTGTTCAATCAGTAAGCGAACAGCAATATCCGCGTCCCCTGTTAGCGTCGCATCCAGAATGTCTTGATGTTCATTTTGAACGCTGCGCGTACGATAATTCGGACCTCGTGCCGCAAGATTGCGGTAACGAATGTTGAGATCATAGAGTTGCGCGCAATAGTGCGCGAGCATTGGCATATTTGTGTTTGCAATAAGAGCCATATGAAAGGCTCTATGCGCGTCTTCAAAACCAGAACTGTCTTCTTGCGCGGCTTTTTTCATTCGGTGGTGGCACAGAACGAGCGTTTCTTCCCACGCGCTGTTTGACGCGGCAAGTGAGGCGCGCAGTGCTTTTTCTTCTAGAATGCAACGCAGCGCAAGGATCTCTTCAAAGTTTGATTTACTGACCGACGCAGCACGAAATCCACGTTGGTCCATCCGCTCGACCAACAAATCGGAGGTCAGCAAGCTCAATGCCTCTCGCACGGGGCTGGCACCAATTTCGAGCAAGCTTCGCAACTCTTCTATCTTGAGTTTATGTCCTGGTGTCAGATCACCCGTCAGGATCATAGCGCGTAACCGAAGATAACAATCATGCGTCGCGGATCGGTCTTTGCTTGGTGGGGAATGCACTCCACTCATAACGACATCCCAAGGTGAAAGTCAAAACGCCAGCAAAGGCGAGGTTTAGGCAAGTGTTGTACCGCCTGTGGATAAGCCAACGCTCAAACTGAAAGAGCCTTCATTTATCATCCATCGACGCAAAACAAAGCTGCGCGCCCCTGATTTGTGCATGGGATCGCCTTGTGCCAATGCGCGTGCAGCCTCAAGACTGTCGGCGCGGTAGATAATAAGTCCTACACCTTGCATGTTGTCGCCGCTCTCATCTGACATGGGGCCTGCAAAGGCGAGTTGGCCTGCGCGCTCCAACTGGGCCTGATACGCCAAATGTTCGGGCAAATTCGCTGCTATATCGTCCGGTGTCATCGCGGGGGTTGAATGCGCGGCGTAGAGTTCAAGTGCCAGTGCGCCACGCGCTTTGGCTTGTGATTTATAGTCTGCCCAGGCAACCATGTCGGCTCCTTAAAAATATCGATATTTCTTTACTTTAGGATTGATTGTCGGCAGAAATCAAATGTCATTCTTTGAATCGGAACTATTGGATCAAGAGTTTGGCGCGATGTAATCGTTGTCGGTTGAGGGTAAGAATGTCGCCTGTGAATGTTAACGGATACTTCTGCCAAGGTATGCACGGCGCTCAGATGGACGTTCAAACATCGCCACTTTTGCAAAAGCGGTCTCGCTGCGCGGGCCTTGCCTTTCATCGTTGTCATGCGCATCGTGAAGTCTTCGAGAGCCATTTTCTGAGCCTTTGGCCTTGCATTAA
>JAHEGL010000488.1 GCA_024645145.1 Planktotalea sp. | reverse complement strand
ATTCACGGATCAAACGGTGATACTTCGTAGCAATTCTCAATCTAAAGTTGTTTCGCGCGCGAAACTTTGCAGCTACGGCATCAAGATCATCAAGCGTGCGCACATCGACCCAAAAGTCAGGCACGGCAATGATTAAGTCCGCATGTCCAAACCCCAAAAGCGCAAGCTCTTCGACCCGTTGTTCCCAATTGCTCAGCTTTTCACGGATTAAATCTGTGCCAGTCACACCCAAATGGATGCGGCCCGCAGCCAGTTCGCGCGGAATTTCACCCGCAGATAATAAGACAAGTTCGACGCCATCAACGCCACGAACAGCGCCCGCATACTCACGATCAGACCCAGTTCGGCTCAACTCGATACCGCGCGCACCGAACCATTCGAAAGTTTTTTCCATCAAACGCCCTTTAGAGGGCACACCTAATTTAAGTGTCATATTGCGCGCTCCAATTCGATCAGTAAATCAGGGCGGATAACGCCACCAACCGCTGGAATTTCCGCACCTTGACCCAATTGCTTTGTCAGTGCGTCATAGCGCCCACCTGTCGCGACAGGTGGCAGATCAGCACGGGTTTCAGCGTAAAAGCCAAAGACAAAACCGTCATAATATTCCATCAACGAGCGTCCGTAGCTTGTTTCGAATTCAAGCTTATTCACATCCACTCCGCGCGTTTTAAGCGCAATCATACGTGCCCCCAAACGCTCGACAGCGGGGCTAATCGCAGGCAAGTCAACCGCAAGATCCCGCAGTTGTTCCAACGCAAAAGGCAGCATTTCACGCACGCTTAAAAGCGCGTTAATCAGCTCCAATTCTCGCTTGGAAATTGGGGCAACCTCTTGATCTACGCGAAGCTCATCAAGCCGCCAAGATACATCAGATTTACGCCGCAAGCCGATTTCAGGACCAGCACCTTCAAACGGGTTAGACAAAGTCAAAACATCCCGCGCCTTAGCCGGTTTTGAATAGTGCTCCAACAGCGCACGAAATTTGCGTGGCCGCCAGATATGATGCAACAGCGCAGATTTGCGCGCATCAGAGGTTTCCAACGCGGAAACTGCGGCGACCAAAATACCAATATCACCAGTAGACGCTCGCACAGGCGCGTCACTTAGCGCAGACGCAATCAACGCAAAAACTTCTGCATCCGCAGAAATAGGTTCTGCGCGATCAAAAACTTCATAGCCCACCTGAGTGTATTCATTCGGTCGGCTTTCATCTTCTTCCTGACGGCGAAAGACAGTGCCGGAATAAGTGTAGCGCGCAGGATCCGCCCCGCGTTCCATATGCATTTGCACGACGGGCACGGTGAAATCCGGGCGCAGCATTTGCTCCCCGCGCAGAGCATCGGACGTGATGTACGCGCGCCCACGGATGTCTTCGCCGTAAAGATCAAGCAAAGTGCCAGCTGGCTGCAAGATCGCCGTTTCGACATGCAACGCACCAAGCGCTTCAAAGTGCGCACGCAAGGACGCCGCTTTCGCAGAAACTTTGGTCATTAGGACTGGCTTTCCAAAATTTCGTGCACTTTGGCCACCAACTCATCGCGCGGCACTTCGTATTGGCTTGGGCGATCTTTCCATTCTTCCAAAGTCGCGCTTTCAGCGATTTTCGCACCAAGGATCAAGTCTTTGATCTGAATGACGCCATTCTCTTTTTCGTCGCCACCTTCGATCACAGCAATCGGCGCGTTGCGTTTGTCCGCATATTTTAGCTGATTGCCGAAATTCTTGGGATTGCCCAGATAGACCTCGGCCCGAATACCCGCGTTTCGCAGCTCCGCAACCATCGCCTGATAATCCGCCATGCGGTTCTTATCCATGACTGTCACGACGACAGGACCAGCTGAATGGCTCTCAATCCGGCCTTTCATGCGCAGCGCAGCAAGCAGGCGATCAACGCCGATAGAAACGCCTGTTGCGGGGACTTCTTGCCCCGTGAACCGCTTCACAAGATCATCATAACGACCACCACCCGCAACCGAACCAAAGTTGCGCGGACGGCCCTTTTCGTCTTGGATCTCAAATGTCAGTTCTGCCTCGAAAACAGGGCCTGTATAGTAGCCAAGGCCGCGCACGACCGATGGATCAATTTCGATCCTGTCAGATCCATATCCTTGTGCTTCCAGAAGTTCAGCGATGGTGAGCAGCTCGCTCACACCTGTTTCACCGACGACTGACCCTTTAACCAACTCGCTCAATCGCGCTGCGGTTTTGGCGCCAGTGGCGCGTTTTGCCGACATGAACCCCATGACGATTTCAGCTTGCTGACCACTTAGACCCGCGCCTTTCGTGTAATCGCCACTTTCATCTTTGCGCCCTTCCCCAAGAAGCGCGCGCACGCCATCTTCGCCCAGACGATCCAGCTTGTCTATCGCGCGCAAGACAATGCCGCGTTCATCCGCTTTGTCATCACCTGCAATGCCACAGACTTCCATCACGCCGTTCAAAACCTTGCGGTTGTTGACACGAACAATGTAGTCGCCGCGCTCAATGCCAACGACTTCCAAAGTATCTGACAGCATCGCGCAAATCTCAGCATCGGCGGCCACAGAGCCCGCGCCAACCGTATCCGCGTCACACTGATAAAACTGACGATAGCGCCCCGGACCCGGCTTTTCATTGCGCCACACAGGACCCATCGCGTAACGGCGATATGGTGTTGGCAGGTCATTGCGATTTTGTGCATAAACCCGCGCCAAAGGAGCGGTCAGATCATAGCGCAACGCGAGCCAATCGGCTGTTTCGTCCTCTTGCCACGCGAACACGCCCTCGTTCGGGCGATCCACGTCTGGCAAGAACTTACCCAGTGCCTCAACCGTCTCCACAGCGGAGCTTTCCAAAGCGTCAAACCCGTAGCGATGGTAAACCCCTGCAATTTTTTGCAGCATATCAGCACGCTCTGTTACTTCAGCGCCGAAATAGTCGCGAAATCCTTTGGGCGCTTGCGCCTTGGGACGGGGGGCTTTTTTAACTTTGGCCATGGGTCTCTCTTTTCTATCCATGCGTGCTTGCCCTTTACCGCCCAAGGGCGAGCGGGGCAACCGCGCGTGCACGAATTGCGCTTGGCGTGATGCCATGGTAGCGCCAAATTATGACAGATATTAGACTTCAAACGCTCGAAGAGAAAATCGCAGACTTGTTGAAAACGACAGAGGATTTGTCTGACGTCGTTGCGCGCCAAGAACGTGAGATTGCGATCCTGACGCATCGCGTGCAAATGCTCATGGAGCGCGAAGGTGAGCGAGAAAGCCAAGGCGGCGGTGGCATTGTTTTGGGCGATGAGCGCCCACCACATTATTAGAATACGTTTTCCTAGGCACTGCCTTACCTGAGCTCAGCTCATTCTCAGCTAAAAGGCTCTTGCAGAGCCCTTCCTAGACGCTCCTCACCCCTTGCGATCAGCTGCCAAGACCCAGCCTTCATGCAACAGAATATTTGACCATGAAGCATTGCTACCAATACGATCATACATTGAAATGAAGACGGTGTTTTTCTCAAGCTTAGAGATGCTCGCACCGCAAGGCTTGTTCTTGGCCGCACCACACACGGAGCGTTTGATGCCCTCGTAGGCTTTATCGGTCAGGCTGTAAGGCTGCACTTTGCTTGGCAAACCATAGCGCAGTTGTTCATGCATCGTTGGGCTGCCGAAAAGCGCTAAAGCGGCTGTAAACGTACGTGCACAGTTGTCATCAAACCCTGTCACATAAAAAGGACGCGTGGCGCTGGAACCGGGTTTGCTGTCGATGAGTTTGTAGCCGCGGCCGCGCGCGGGAAATTTTTCAATCTCTTTACCAAGGCGACCACCGGGCAAATCGCATACGCGTGCTACAACACCGGAGGAGAGTCTCGTCCCAAAGGCAACAATCTGAGCGTCAGGACCTTTGTGCTTGCGATTGCGCGTATTGGAACGCGATGTTTTTCGTGGAAGTGGTTTTGGCTCAATTGTGGGGGTCAAAGCGGCTGTGCGCACTTTGATTTCATCATCGCTTTTGTCTTTTGCGCGTGCGACTGCAAGAAGACCGAACAAGCCGCGCCGCGGTTGCACTGTGGCTTCAGGAGCTGTTTGCGTCACTTCAGCAACTTTTTCAGGCTCAACAGCAACGGCTTGCTCAATTGGTGTTGCGCTTGCCGCAGGCGCATCAGCAACAATTTGCGCGACGGGTTGCGCGGGTTGCGCTGCCTCTTTCGCGCGCATGAACCCAAACAGCCCGCGTCTTGCAGGGAGTGCTGGTTGCGTCGGTTCCGCAATAGCTGCTGCAACTTGTGATACGCCTTCACTCACCTCAGTACTCGCGACAACAGGTGCCTCGAGACCCAAAGCTTCACTTACAGCGCTATCGGTTTGCGCGACGGCCACAGGGCTGGGTTCAGGAGTTGCACCACGATTGAACAAATTGTAAAACAGACCACCTGTGCGTACTTGTTTTGCAGGATCAGGAAGAGCGGCAACCGACTCTGTGTCAGGTGCGAGCTCGACCGAAG
>JAHEGL010000481.1 GCA_024645145.1 Planktotalea sp. | reverse complement strand
ACGGCGAAGCCCTGATCAAAGCGAAAGCCATTGGCGGCGCACTGTTGGAAATGGGGCTGGGCCCAGAGCGACCTTTGTTGATCCTTTCGGAAAACAGTCTTGAGCACGCACTGCTTGGCGCGGCTTGCTTTTACACTGGCATTCCATACGCGCCTTTATCACCCGCCTACTCTTTGATTTCCAAGGACCATGGCAAATTGAAAGATATTGCCACGACGCATGCGCCTGGCGCAGTTTATGCAGATGACGGCGTGGCTTTCGCGCCTGCCTTCGCCTCGATCGCAGATGAAGGACGTGGCGTGATCGCGCGACACAGTCAAAGCGACGGGGCCATTTCATTTGAGAGCTTGCTGACAGGTGACCCTGCTTTGGCAGAAGCAGCGCGCGCAAATGTAACTGGTGAAACGGTTGTGAAATATCTGTTCACGTCCGGCTCCACGGGTGCGCCTAAAGCTGTGATCAACACAAACACAATGATCTGCGCGATGGAGGCAATGGTCCGCGATTGCTACCGCTTTCTAGAAAAGTCTCCGCCTGTTGTTGTCAATTGGGCCCCTTGGAACCACACCGCGGCAGGCAACAAGGTATCGTATCTCGTCTTTACGAATGGCGGGACTTACTACATCGACGATGGCCGCCCTGTTCCAGGAAAGTTTGACGAAACACTACGCAATTTGCGCGAAATTTCGTGCACTTGGTATTTCAACGTCCCCTTGGGCTGGGACATGTTGGTGGAAGCGCTCAAAGCAGACAAAGCCATGGCCGAGACGTTTTTCAAAAAACTTGGCATGATGTTTTATGCAGGTGCTGGCATGGCGCAGCACACTTGGGATGCTTTGCGTGAATTATCCGTTCAAACAACCGGTCGCGAGATCCTGTTGGCAACTGGACTGGGCGCGACGGAAACCGCTCCCTTCGCGCTGGCCTGCACCGACATTCAGGACAAGGCAGGCAATATCGGCGTGCCCTCTAAAGGGTTAACGATGAAGCTGGTTCCGACAGGCGGCAAGATGGAGCTGCGCCTGAAAGGGCCAACCATCACGCCCGGATACTATGGTGATCCCGACAAAACTGCCGACGCTTTCGATGAGGAAGGTTTTTACGCAATGGGCGATGCGCTGCGACCTGCAGACGCGGATGATTTCTCAAAGGGGTTCTTCTTTGACGGGCGCGTCGCAGAGAACTTTAAGCTCAACACAGGCACTTGGGTCGCCGTGGGCGCGGTTCGTGGGGCGCTGGTGGATGCGATGGGCGGACTTGTGCGTGATGCTGTGATTGTAGGCGAAAACGCACCTCAACTTGGGGCGCTTTTGCTTCTCTCCGATAAAGCGCACGCCATGCCCGAAGCGGAGCGTCGGGCTGCGTTAACCGACGCACTGGCGTCAGCCGCAAAAACCGCAACAGGATCAGCAAGCAAGGTCCGGCGGGTCATGATCCTGCCCAATACACCAAGTTTTGAGTTGGGCGAAGTCACCGAAAAGGGATCATTGAACCAGCGGGCCATGCGCGCAAATAACGAAGACCTGATTGCACAGCTTTATTCAGAGGATCCAGACGCGATTGCGATCTGAGCGCGTCAGGTAAGCGTTGCAAAAACATAGGAATACCCCAAACATTGCCGTAATGCACATCGCTAGGCTGTTTAGCTATCGGCACCCAAATTAGGAACGGAGTGAAGATCTTGGTAGATTTTTCAAAAGTCAAAGCAATCGACTTTCATACGCACGCAGAAGAGCCGTGCAACAGCTGTCGTGATGATGGTTACAACGAGTTCCAAGCAGGCATGGCAAAATATTTCCGCAATCCTGCCGGTGCCGACGGCATGCTTCCCACCGTTCCCGAAACCGCCGCATATTACCGCGAACGCAATATCGCGGCTGTGATCTTTCCTGTTGATGCCGAACGCGAAACCGGTTTTCACCGCTACTCCAACGAAGACGTCGCAAAACTCTGTGCAGATATTGACGACATCCTGATCCCTTTCGCGTCGATCGATCCGCACAAAGGTAAAGCCGGAGCGCGTGAAGTGAAACGCCTTCTTCGTGACTTTGGCGTGCGTGGCTTCAAGTTCCATCCGACCATGCAGGGCTTTTTCCCGAACGACCGCGACGCATGTTAAACCTTGCTTGAGGCGGTCGCAGAAGAAGGTGCCATCGCGCTGTTCCACACGGGACAAACCGGTGTTGGATCAGGGATGCGCGGCGAAATGGGCATGCGTTTAAAGTATTCAAACCCGATGCACCTTGATGATGTCGCCGTAGACTTCCCCGACATGAAAATCGTCATGGCCCACCCGTCTTTCCCATGGACCGAAGAAGGGTTGTCAGTCGCTTTGCACAAGCCGAACGTATTTTACGACATGTCCGGCTGGTCGCCGAAGTATTTCCCCGAAATCTTTATCAAATACGCAAATTCTATGCTTAAGAAAAAGATGTTATTTGGATCTGATTGGCCCGCAATTACGCCAGATCGCTGGCTTGCAGATTTCGCCGAAGCTCCTTTCAAAGATGGAGTTCGACCGCTGATCCTGAAAGAAAACGCGATGCGTCTTCTGGGTGTTTCTGAAAGCTGACCTCTTTGATTCCGATGAACTGAGCTTTCAAGATTAAACAAAGTACTTGAGCCTCTCGCGGCGGCGTCATGCCGCCGCGCTAGACGATGAAGCAAGCCAAACTCAGCCGACCCAAACCGCTGTAAATTGAATTGATAAGTCGCACTATTACCTACCCCCTCGACCATTTAATTTTTCATCGCCGGAAAACTGCATCCCGTCCGTATCATTCAAAGAAACAAAACGGAGATTTCTGAAGTGCCAACATCTGATCATTCTCGTCGCAATTTTATCACCCGCGCCCTTGCTGCAATTGGTCTGACAGCCTTTGCAAAACCCGCGTTGGCGAATGAACTAACACCCCCTGCGACGGAGGGTCCGTTCTATCCAAGTCCCGCCATGCGGCGCGCTGATGTTGACAATGACTTGGTGAAAATCATTGGCTCTGTGCAGGAGGCCGGTGGCGAAGTTGTCACGCTCAAAGGGCGCATCACCGACACGGATGGCACGCCTTTGGCCGAGCACCGGATTGAAATTTGGCAATGTGATCTCAATGGCAAGTATCTGCACAGCGGTGATCGTCAGGCCATCGAATTTGACCCTTCATTCCAAGGGTTTGGTCATGACATTACGGATTCAGACGGATCCTATGAATTTCGCACGATCAAACCTGTCACCTACCCCGGCCGCACACCACATATTCATGTGAAGGTCTTTCAGGGACCGAGCGACAGCGATCGCGAAGTGCTGACAAGCCAATTCTATATTGCAGGCCACTATGCCAACCGCCGCGACCGCATTTTCAAACGCCTGTCAGAAAGCGATGCAAATGCAGTTTCGATGGCTTTTGAAATGATCGATGGACGCGAACAGGCCGTGGTGAACGTCGTTGTTTAGGCTCCCATAGCTTTGAGAGCGGCAAAAGGATCAAGGTGAACGCAACACGCCTTCACCGTCTTTTTGGGCGCGATACGTCTTGGGCGGAATGCCATAAGCGCTCCGGAAAGTGCGTGTAAAGAAAGACGGGTCTTTGAAGCCTGAGCGGTGCGAAACCTCGGAAACAGGCAAACGCGTGTATTCAAGCAATCGGCTTGCTTCAAGAATACGTCGTTGTCGGATCAGTGCGTTTGGTGCTGATCCGAGCACCTGCTTGCAAACGCGGGTAAGATGGGGCGCAGACACGCCAATGTCCTTCGCGTAGTCGTTGACCAAAAGATCTTCGTTGAACCGTGCTTCCAGAAGGGTACAAAATGCCTCTGCCTGTTTCTCATGGCGTGATACGCTTTCTGAAGCGTGGGAAATGCTGTTTGATTGAGTACGCCCCACGTCCCCGGCGATGTAGGTCAAAATCAGTCGCACAAGCGCCTCAAGAATTGCGTCACGCTCGCGCTTCATGCCATGATAGATCGGGCCCAACTGCGCGAAAGCAGCATCGATATGCTCAAGGTTTTCACATCCGCCTTCAGCGAGCAAAGCAACTGTTGAAAACTCAGGCTGATCCAGCGCTGTCTTGATGTCCGTCCACAAGTCATTCACGCGCAGGCTCAGGACATCACCCTCGACGTTCTTGTCAAAGCGGAACCCGTGAGCAATTCCAGGAGGGATGAACAAAACGCAGGGTTGATCGTTGGTAAACGTGCTTTCTTCAATGCGATATGACACTTTGCCGGCTCTGAGCAAAAATATCTGAGCAAGCCCGCGATGCCGATGCAGGCGGATGGTCCAGTTATGCCGGCTGCTTCGTTCGCGGATTGTCTCATGATGAACGGGATCGCGGTAGTCACCAGAGAGCAGCTCACCATACAAGCCATAACTCGGTACCGCGCCGACTTTTGAATGCGTTTCTTTCACTGTCACGAAAACATGCTCCAGTTTGACCTAAGGCACGCATTTCTGCACGCGAATTTGATGTTAATTAGCGCCAGTCTGATCGAAAAG
>JAHEGL010000478.1 GCA_024645145.1 Planktotalea sp. | reverse complement strand
ACGTCACGGATGGACGTGATGTTGAAGCCTGCCGCAGCCAATGCACGGAGCGCGGATTCACGACCAGAGCCTGGGCCCTGAACTTCAACTTCCAGCGTTTTCACGCCGTGCTCTGCAGCCTTGCGGCCAGCATCTTCAGCAGCCATCTGCGCCGCATAAGGCGTAGACTTACGTGAGCCTTTAAAGCCCATCGTGCCCGCAGAGGACCAAGAGATCGCATTACCCTGAACGTCAGAGATAAGGATCTTAGTGTTGTTGAACGAAGAGTTCACGTGAGCAACGCCAGCGGCGATGTTCTTGGAGACCTTCTTTTTGGTGCGTTTAGCTTCGCGTGCCATTAGATCGTGCCTCCCTTATTTCTTCTTACCAGCAATGGCCTTTGCAGGACCTTTGCGAGTACGAGCGTTTGTTGATGTACGCTGACCACGAACGGGCAGGTTACGACGGTGACGCAGGCCGCGGTAGCAACCAAGGTCCATCAAGCGTTTGATGTTCATCTGCGTCTCACGGCGAAGATCGCCTTCAACGTTGTACGTTGCGTCGATGTGCTCGCGAACCGCGAGAACTTCCGCGTCAGACAGCTCATTCACACGACGTGTTTCGTCGATATTAACAGCTTCGCAGATTGCTTTAGCAGAGGCAGGGCCAATACCAGTGATATAAGTGAGGGCGACTGGGACCCGTTTATGGGTCGGGATGTTTACGCCGGCGATACGTGCCACGTGGTGCATTCCTTTTCGTTGCGGGTCCGTAGTTCCGGACCCTTTTTTCACAACATAAAGCCCTAGGCGTCTTCGCAGAGGGCTTAAGCTGATCAGGTGATCTGTCAAACTAGGGCGCTACCCAAATCCGACGGTTTGATTCTCGTTAGAGATGTGGTTGGTTAGGGCCTTTTGAGGATAGGGTCAATAGGCCGTAAACTATTCGCAGGCTCAGGCGTCTAGAACGCCCGCGATCTCGTTCTTCACAGCGTCCATCGTACCAAGACCATCAACGCCTTGGAGCATACCCTTCGCGTGATAATAGCCAACCAGTGGAGACGTCTGCTTGTAATACGCCATCAAACGGATCTTAAGGCTCTCGGCGTTGTCGTCCGCACGCGCAGTGCCACCGGCAGCGACGGCTTCGGCAGCGCGACCAACGATGCGGTCGACCAAAATTTCATCGTTCACTTGCAACTCGATGGCGTGATCAAGTGTCTCGCCCTGCTCCGCCATCAACTCACCCAGCGCATCCGCTTGCGCCAAAGTGCGTGGGAAACCGTCAAAGATGAAACCACCCTTTTTGTCGCCCTGCAATTTCTCGCGAATGAGACCGATCACGATCTCGTCAGTAACCAAATCACCGCGCGCCATAACGTCTGCTACAATCTTACCCATTTCAGTGCCGCTGTCTTTGGCTTCACGCAGCATATCGCCCGTGCTGAGTTGGATCATGTCACGCTCTTCAACGAGCATACCAGCTTGTGTACCTTTACCCGCGCCGGGTGGTCCTAGCAGAATTATATTTGTCATCGGCGAACTGGGCTCCGTTTCTTGCGTCCTTTGCTGCCCTTACCGCGCAGCTGTGATTTCTGGATCAAACCTTCGTACTGATGCGCGAGTAAGTGGCTCTGCACCTGCTGAATCGTGTCCATGGTCACCGATACAACGATCAAAACCGACGTTCCACCAAAATAGAAGGGAATGGCGAATTGGCCGCGGATGACCTCTGGCAGCAAGCAGACCAAAGTGAGGTAAGCCGATCCAAGAACAAGCAAACGAGAGACCACAAACTCAAGATATTCAGCCGTCTTTTTACCGGGGCGGACGCCGGGAACAAAGCCGTTCTGGTTTTTAAGGTTGTCTGCGACATCATCCACTTTGAACGACACGTTAAATGTGTAGAAGAACGTAAAGAAGATGATCATCGCTGCGAAGAACAACAGATACAGCGGTTGGCCAGGTCCAAAATATGCCAAAAGCGTCGACATAACAGGACCAGTCGAGTTGCCCGAGAAGGTCGAAACAGTCGCAGGCAACAACAGCAGTGAGGACGCGAAGATCGCTGGGATGACACCCGCTGGGTTCACTTTAACTGGTAGGTGCGAGGAAGATCCTTCCTGAACACGCATGCCAACTTGACGGCGTGGGTACTGGATATGGATCTTGCGCAGGGCCCTTTCCATAAAGACCACAAAGGCGATGGTGACGACCACCATGAGAATAACACCAACGATCACGGCTGGGGAGATCGCGCCAGAGCGGCCAGATGCGAAGAACTGTGCCAAAGCGGCTGGAACTTCAGCGATAATGCCGACGAAGATAATCAAAGAAATACCGTTACCGATGCCGCGTGCGGTGATCTGCTCACCGAGCCACATCAGGAACATCGTACCACCAACCAGCGTGATCAAGCATGCCGCGCGGAAATAAAGACCACCCTCAGTGACCAATCCACCCGCTTCCAGCGAGACCGCGAGGCCATAAGCCTGCATCGTCGCCAAAGCGACCGTTCCGTAACGCGTGTATTGGTTGATTTTCTTTTGGCCTTGCTGGCCCTCTTTTTTCAATTGCTCCAACGCAGGAACCATCGATGTCAAAAGCTGAACAATAATCGAAGCCGAGATGTAGGGCATAATACCAAGGGCAAAAATACCCATCCGACCAAGCGCGCCGCCTGTGAACATGGACACCATGCCGCCGATGCCCTGCCCTGCGCTTTCCATGAACTCACGAAGTGCTGCACCGTCAATTCCGGGAACCGGAATAAACGTGCCCAATCGATAAACGATCAGCAAACCAAGCGTGAAAAGGATGCGGTTGCGAAGATCAGTGGCTTTGCCAAGGGCGGCCCAACTTGTGTTGGCTGCCATTTGTTCTGCTGCGGATACCATGAACGGCTCTCTTTTGAATGTAAAACGCCGCCAAAGCGTTTTCAGCTCAGGCGGCATTTAGGAAAACGTCTAAAGTTACTTAGGGGCTAGGATGCCCCGTCACAACCTCTTATTCAGCCGCTGCTGCTTTTGTGACTGTCAGTGAGCCACCCGCTTTTTCCACCGCTTCAACAGCTGCCTTAGATGCCCCGGTTACTGTAATGTTCAACTTGGATGTCACTTCGCCCTTCGCAAGAACGCGAATACCGTCTTTGATGCGACGTACAAGGCCGGATGCAACGAGGCTTTCTTCGGTGATCGCTGCTTTTGCATCGATCTTGCCTGCGTCTACAAATTTCTGGATCAAACCAAGGTTCACAACAGCGTGTGTTTTGGAGTTGATGTTGTTGAAACCACGCTTTGGAAGGCGCTGGTAGATCGGCATTTGACCGCCTTCAAAACCCTTGATCGCTACACCTGAGCGGGATTTTTGACCTTTGATACCACGGCCACCTGTTTTACCCATGCCGGATCCAACACCGCGACCAATGCGCTTTTTGCGTTTCGTGGCACCTGGGTTGTCGTGCAGTTCATTCAGTTTCATGTCGCTTCTCCTTTGCCGGATGCGACCCCCAGCGACGGGAGCGGCCGAACACGGCGTATGATTGATTCGTAAGTGGCACGGATTGCCACCTGCGGGCGTATAGTCGGGGTGCGGGTTTGTGGCAAGGGGAGATTAGAAAGGTCGAGTGGTCAAGTGATATGGCCAATGACTGTTTCGCGGACAAACTTAACTTTCGCTGCGGCTGCGGCAATGTCCACTTTGAGGTATTATCTGCTATCGCAAGTGATAGCCGTTGAAAGTGATCCGACTAACAATGTGGCGACACGGTATTGTTCGACTTCCGCCGATGTCATCCAATGCATTCCCACTGCTGGTGCAGCCTCTATCGTAAACCAATAGAAAGCTGGGTCGATATTGATGTCATTGTAATAGTCCAGATATCGGCCATGCTCAGAGGATGTGCGCGAAATATCTGTTGCCGTGAAATCATCGGCTGCCCATGAATGGACGCCTAAGCAAGCGCCCGGCTCAAGGATGCGTGTCGTCCCCGCAAGGAACAAATCCGTACCGCCAGAGGCAACTAGGCCGTCCGATGGCACCAGCGTTATAGTATCCAATTCATTGATCACTCGGCTAAACGCCACATTGGCCTCATCATCGACTGATCCACCGATGTTCTTGAGAACCAAGGTTCGTATTTCCAGGTGATCATCTATCGCATCTAGAAATGTGTCCAAAGATGTGCCGTCAATCACGCCAATGGCCGTAATACGGTCCCCGGCAACGGAAAACTCTAGTGGGGTGTAATCCTGCGCATCAGCGCAAGCGACGGTAGCTGCAAGGCAAACCAAAAGCAGATGATGAATTCTCATGACGGGCCTCGTTCCTTTTGCTTGCTTTTCCAAACAACCATACTCTTTTTGTCCAAAAATTGAGTCATTAAGCCGTCATGCATGCGTTGCACAGCATCCAGAAGTTTGGGCTCACTGCCGACATTCACAAATACCTTAACAACCCCTTACCCTCCCTCACCAAACCCTCTACCCATTCTCTAAACCTCACAAGCATCGGACCCAT
>JAHEGL010000476.1 GCA_024645145.1 Planktotalea sp. | reverse complement strand
TTTATGAGTGTTTACAATAAGGTTCTCCGCAAAAGCAGATTTGCCAGAGGCCGCACCACCAATCACCAAAGTGAGATTGTTAGACATTTTTAACACTCCGTGTGATCCGTTTTCGTTTCCTGTGCGTAACTTGAATAACTCGCGATTGAAACCAATGGCGATGCAGAAAAAGATTAAGGGGAAACAAGATGGCATTGGATAACGCAGGCGACGCACGGTTCTCACGAAAAGCGATGAAAGCAGAAATGCTGGACGCTGAAACTGAATTGAAACTTGCATATGCTTGGCGTGATGAACGCTGCGAGGCATCGCTTCATCGCTTGATCAACGCATATATGCGCTTGGCGATTTCCATGGCTTCAAAGTTCCGCCGGTACGGAGCGCCGATGAACGACCTGATCCAAGAAGCGGGTTTAGGGTTGATGAAAGCGGCGGATAAGTTTGATCCCGACCGCGGTGTACGTTTCTCGACATATGCGGTTTGGTGGATCAAAGCGTCCATTCAGGATCACGTGATGCGCAACTGGTCTATGGTGCGCACCGGCTCTACTTCCTCACAGAAATCCTTGTTCTTTAACATGCGCCGTGTGCAAGCGCGTCTTGAGCGCGAAGCAATGCAGCGCGGCGAAGAACTAGACCGCCATCAGTTACATCAGATGATCTCGACAGAGATTGGTGTGCCGATGAACGACGTTGAAATGATGCATGGGCGTTTGTCAGGTTCTGATTTTTCATTGAACGCCACTCAGTCTGTTGAAGATGAAGGGCGCGAATGGATTGATGCACTTGAAGACGATGGCGCACAGGCCGAAGAGATCGTTGAGAACGAGCATGACACAGCACAGTTACGCGAATGGCTGCTGGGCGCGATGAATGCTTTGAATGAGCGTGAGCGGTTTATTGTCCGCGAACGGAAATTGCTCGATGAGCCACGCACATTGGAAAGCCTTGGTAACGAGTTGGGCCTCTCTAAAGAGCGTATTCGCCAGCTCGAAGCGGCGGCATTCCAAAAGATGCGTAAGTCTTTGGAAGCAGCAAGCGGTGAAGTCCAGGCGTTCCTCGCTTAACAATAGCGCACTTGTAGAGCCTGCGCGCGCCGCTTAGCTTGGTGGCAACACACTTGAAGGCGCGCGCATGCTAAACTCCAAACATATCTTATTGATCATAGGTGGTGGAATAGCCGCTTATAAATCGCTCGACCTGATACGAAAGCTGCGCGAACGCGGCGCTTCGGTGACGCCAGTTTTGACGCGCGCAGGGAGCGAGTTTGTAACGCCCCTATCTGTTTCCGCTCTGGCAGGGACAGAAGTGCACAGCGATTTGTTTGACCTCACCAAAGAGGCGGAGATGGGGCACATCCAACTATCACGATCCGCTGACTTGCTGGTGGTGGCACCCGGCACTGCAGATTTGATGGCGAAGATGGCGCACGGACGTGCAGATGATTTGGCGTCTACACTGCTTCTTGCCACAGGCACGCCCGTGCTTATTGCGCCATCAATGAATGTGCGTATGTGGGATAATCCAGCAACCCAGCGCAATGTTGCGACATTGAAAGCGGATGGTATTCGTTTTGTTGGGCCCAATGAGGGTGACATGGCTTGCGGTGAATATGGCCCCGGACGCATGGCAGAGCCTTTGGAAATTGTTGCGGCTATCGAGGCGCAGTTTGGGGATGGTCCTTTGGCGGGTAAACGGTTGTTGGTGACCTCTGGTCCGACTCACGAGCCGATTGACCCTGTTCGCTACATCGCGAACCGCTCCTCTGGCGCGCAGGGGACAGCGATTGCAGCGGCATTGGTGAAGCTGGGCGCTGAGGTCGTGTTTGTTACCGGTCCTGCAGATGTCGCTCCGCCGATGGGTGTCGAAGTCGTTAAGGTGCAAAGTGCTTTGGAGATGCAGAAGGCTGTTGAAGCGGCTCTGCCGGTGGACGCGGGAGTGTTCGCAGCCGCTGTGGCCGACTGGCGCGTCGCATCGTCAAGCGAGTCCAAGATTAAGAAAAAGAACGGCAAACTGCCTGTCCTAGAGTTTGCGGAAAATCCCGATATTCTAGCTCAAGTCAGTCAAATGGACGTTGGCCGTCCTGTTTTGGTTGTTGGGTTTGCCGCGGAAACGGATGATGTGCTTGCGAACGCGACGGCCAAACGTAAGCGCAAAGGGTGTGACTGGATTGTCGCGAATGATGTTTCACCTGCGACCGGAATCATGGGTGGCAGCGAGAATGACGTCACCTTAATCTCTGAGAGCAGATCTGAGGATTGGCCACGCATGGGAAAACAGGCTGTAGCAGATCGCTTGGCTCTAAAGATTGCTGAGGCTTTGGCCGTTTGAGACCGCAGGATTTGAGTTTATTTGGAAAAATGAAGGGTCTCTGCGATGCGCATTGAAATCATGTGGGATGAGGGGGCTGATACGTCTTTGGGTTTGCCTTTTTATGCGAGCTCTGGTGCTGCGGGCGCGGATATTCGTGCGAATTTTGCAGATCGTGGGTCTATCGTTTTACAATCTGGTGCGCGCGCATTGGTGCCAACAGGACTAAGACTGTCCATTCCGTCTGGATTTGAAGTTCAGATCAGACCCCGTTCAGGATTGGCGTTGAAGCATGGTATCACATTGCCCAACACGCCCGGGACTATTGATCGTGACTATCGTGGTCCGTTGGGGGTGATTGTGATGAACGCGGGGGCTGAGGCGTTTGAAATTGAGCATGGCGCGCGCATCGCGCAGATGATTGTAGCGCCCGTGATTCAAGCAGATTTCGAATTGGTGAAAACCTTGAGCGAGACAGAACGAGGCTCTGCCGGTTTTGGGTCAACGGGACGCATTTGATGCTTTTGTTTTTGTCGATTTCAGCAGGAATCTATGGGCTTGGAGCCTTGATGGGGGCACCCAAGGGACAGCGCTGGGCGTTGATCTTAATTCTGTTCATTGCAATCGTTGGGATACTACTGATCTTTCCCGAGGATCACGCGTTGCGCGCCGCATTTGGCGGCAATGCAGAGCCTTATCTATTGCTTGGTGGTTTTGCAGCACTGGTCGTTGCGTATCTCGCCATTTTAGTTCGGTTGCGCGCGCGCATTGAGACGAAGCCCGAGACAGAAGCGCCCCAAGCTGGCAGTTTCTCCGCGACAGAGCTTGATCGATACGCGCGCCACATTGTGCTACGCGAGGTTGGTGGACCAGGGCAAAAGAAGCTCAAGAACGCGAAAGTACTGGTGATCGGGGCAGGTGGGCTTGGTGCGCCTGCTTTGCAATATTTGGCGGCAGCTGGTGTCGGTTTGATTGGCGTCATTGACGATGACGAGGTTGAGAACGCCAACTTGCAAAGGCAGGTCATTCACCTCGACGCTGATATTGGCTTGCCCAAAGTCTTTTCCGCGCAAAACGCCATGCTTGCGCAAAATCCGCATATTGAGGTGCGCCCCTACCATCGCCGCTTGAGCAAAGAGATCGCGAAAGAGTTGTTCGACGAATACGATCTCATCCTTGATGGGACGGATAATTTCGAAACGAGATATTTGGTGAATGAGGCGGCTGTGCGTTCCAGTAAGTCATTGATTTCCGGTGCCTTGAGTCAGTGGGAAGGGCAGCTAAGTGTGTTCGATCCACAGAGTGGCACCCCCTGTTATCAATGTATCTTCCCAAACGCGCCTGCGCCTGAGCTTGCACCATCTTGTGCGCAAGCAGGGGTTATTGGGCCCTTGCCCGGTGTCATTGGCGCGATGATGGCGCAAGAGGCGATCAAGCTCATCACCGGGGCAGGACACGTGTTGCGCAATGAGATGCTTATCTATGACGGGCTTTATGGCGAGACCCGTAAAATGACGCTGAAGCCGCGTGCTGATTGCCCGATTTGCAGCCATTGAAGGAATCCAGAAGACGCGCCATAGTGCATTCAACCCAAGCAAGGAGAATACTATGAAACGCGCAACATCTTTGGCGGCACTTGGCTTTGCCGCGCTTGCGAGCATGGCCACAGCTGGTGGGCACTTGCCCAATTTGGACGGGCGCGAAGTCGTCTTTGTTACTGAAAACGCATATCCCCCGCTGCAATTCATTGAGCCGGGGACCGGTAATGCGATTGGGTGGGAGTATGACGCCGTTGCCGAGATCGCCGAGCGCATCAATATCACTGTGGTTTACGAAAATATTTCGTGGGACGCGATGATCCCAGCGGTGTCGAGTGGCCAGTTTGATGTCGGCATGACAGGGATCACGATCCGCGAAGACCGTAAAGAAAAAGTTGATTTCTCAGACAAATATATCACGTCAGAAATGGTCATGATGGTGCGTGGCGATGAAGAGCGTTTTGTGGATGCTGAAAGCTTTGCGGCCAATGATGATTTGTTGATGGCCGCGCAGCCTGGCACGACGCCGTTTTATGTGGGCGTTTACGATGTACTTGATGGCAACGAAACCAACCCGCGTATTCAGCTGATGGAAACGTTCGGTGCAACAGTCCAAGCGCTGCGCACTGGTGATGTTGATCTGGTGTTGACGG